>JBIODP010000301.1:0-3353 GCA_044445195.1 Burkholderiales bacterium
ACAATATATTTATCGGCAATGGGCAGCCGTTAGTGGTCGGCTCGCATTCTTACACGATGACCCCCATCACGTCTCCGACCAATACGGCTCAGTTGGAGGTCGGTTACGTGAACAAAGGGGTGATCAGCCAAATTCCTGAAAACAGCCTGACGGGCGGGACGCTTGGCGGTCTTTTGCAATTTCGTTCGCAGTCGCTCGTTCCGACGCAGAATGCGATAGGTCAAATGGCGATCGGTATAGCCAACACGGTTAATGCGCAACAGCAATTGGGGCAAGATCAGAGCGGTAATGTGGGCGCGGCGTTGTCGCCGATGTTTACGGTGGGAAGTCCGATTGCCACCGCTAACGCCAACAACACCGGCAATCTTCAGGTCACGGCGACGGTCACTGACCCGAATGCATTAACCACCAGTAACTATTCATTGCAATTTGACGGCACTAATTACAATTTGATGAATCTTTCCGATAATAAGGTCGTCAATTTGGGACCAACCTTACCGGCATCGAGCGACGGCTTGACTTTCACCGCGGCTTCCGGCGCGCCGGCTACAGGCGATAATTTCCTGATCCAGCCGACCGCTGTCGCTGCTGCCGGGTTTGGCGTGGCGATTACCAGCACGTCGCAGATTGCGATGGCGGCGCCTATTGTCACCAATGCGTCGAGCGCCAATACGGGAAGCGGTCACATTAGCGTCGGTGTGGTGAATGGGCAGCTTACGCTTCCAAACGATACCGTGAGCATTGTATTTAATAAGCCAGCCACCACTTTTACGGCGACAGATACCACGACAGGGATAGTTCTTGGCAGTAATGTCGCTTATACGGCAGGCGACAATATCACCTACAATTCCACGACTGGAATCACCAGCAATCCACCCGGCACCAGCCCGGTTGCCGGCGATATATGGACTGCGCAAATCAGCGGGGCGCCAGCGGTCGGCGATACCTTCACGGTCGGGCCGAATAAGAGCGGCAGCGGCGATAGCCGCAACGGGTTATTGATCGCCGCATTGCAGACTTCCAAGACGCTTAACAACGGTACGACCAGTATTCAGGGCGCCTACGCGCAACTGGTCAGTACGATAGGCAATCAAACATCGCAACTGCAGGCAACCAGTACGGCGGCAAACACCGAACTAACTAATGCGACGAGTGCGCAGCAGGCAGTATCCGGGGTTAATCTTGATCAGGAAGCAAGCAATTTGTTGCAGTATCAGCAAGCCTATCAGGCCGCCGCAAAGCTCATGTCGACGGTGAGTCAGCTATTCTCCACGTTGTTGTCCGAGTTGCCATAGGAGGCGATCGATTATGCGCATTAGTACCAGTATGATCTATGCGAATGGCGCTGCCCAGATAGACAGTTTGCAGGCGCAATTGGTCCAGACGCAAGAGGAACTATCCACCGGCAAGTCGATCTTGACGCCGGCCGACAATCCGGTTGGGGCGGCCCAGGCACTGGTGCTGACACAGACCCAGGCGGACAATACGCAGTACATGGCCAACGCTCAAAGCGCAACCAATTCGCTTTCTCAAGAGACAACTGCTTTGCAGAGCGTGACTACCCTGATTCAGAATGTCCAGACTGCGATTGTTAATGCAGGAAACGGATCGTATTCGCTGCAACAGCGTCAGGCGATTGCGACCGGCCTGCAAGCAAACTTGAACCAATTGCTCAGTTTGGCCAATTCGCAAGACGGAAATGGCAATTACCTTTTTTCCGGCTACCAAAATGGAACGCAGCCATTCTCACTCAATGCTACCGGTGCGACCTATAGCGGCGACCAGGGACAGACCATGGTGCAGGTCGGCGCAACGCAGCAGATGGCGATCGGTGATTCCGGCAGTTCGGTATTCGAGAGTAATGCAACCGGAAACGGCACTTTCACGACCGCTGCCGCTACCGCGAATGTCGGATCAGGGGTGGTATCGGGCGGTACGGTGGACAATGCAGCCGCGCTGACCGGAGACAGTTATCAGGTGGTTTTCAGCGGCATTCAAACGGCCGCAGCAGTTGGTAATACCGGCAGCGGAGTCGTGTCGCCGGGTGCCAGCGCCACTAATGGGGCAACCCCGACTGGCAACACCTTTGACCTGAATTTTCATGTGGCGGGCGGAGTAACAACTTACGATGTGGTCAATGCTTCGGCTGTCCCGCCGCAGACGCTATCCAGCGGCAATACTTACGTGGCGGGGCAGGCGATTACGGTGGGCGGCTCACAGGTAAAGTTAACCGGAAATCCGGCTAACGGCGATCAATTTACTGTAGTTGACAATCCGGCCACTTATACGGTGTCGGATACGTCGATTCCCCCTTCGGCTTCGTCTGTGCTTCCGCCGCCAAACCAGGCCTACGTCAGCGGCCAGGCGATTTCCTTCGATGGCATGCAATTCAATGTAACCGGTAACCCATCGAACGGCGATGCGTTCACGCTGACTCCCAGCGCCAAGCAAAGCGTATTTACCACGCTGACTGGTTTGATTAATCTGCTTCAGACGCCGATCGGTTCAGGCAGCGGCCGAAACCAATCTGACCAATGGGCTTAATGCGGCCAGCAATAACCTCAGTAGCGCGTTGAATAACGTGTTAACCGTGCAGGCGTCGGTCGGTGCACGCCTCAATGAGCTCACTTCGTTGACTACGGAAGGCGCCAATCAGAACCTGCAATATGCGTCGGCTTTGTCAACCTTGCAGGATGTAAACTATGCGCAGGCAATTTCACAACTTTCACAACAGCAAATGACGTTGACCGCTGCGCAGCAGTCTTTTGTGAAGATAGCCAATCTTTCACTTTTCAATTATATAGCGTAGTCGCCCGCGCATCACCTGATAGGCGGCAGCGATGCGGCGGTTATCTGTTGCATCGCCGTTATCCCTTCTTCCATCAGGCGCAACAACGGTGTGGTCATATAGGGGAGGCTGAGCATAATCATGACGAAGCCGGCACTCATGGTAATGGGAAAACCGATACCGAAGAGATTCAGTTGCGGCGCAGCGCGAGTCAGAATTCCCAACGCAAGATTAGTGATCAGCAGTGCGGTTATCAGCGGTAACGATAGTTGAAGGCCGGAACTGAATATGCGACCACCCCAGGCTACTACTTGCCTGAGTCGATCGCCTTCAAATGGCGTTGCCGAGATCGGCAGCGTGGTAAAGCTATCGACCAGCGTGGATAGCACTACCAGGTGAATGTTCGCTGCCAAATAGACCATCAGCATTAGCAGCGCAAAGAATTGGCTGATGGCGGACGATTGCCCCTGCGATTGCGGATCGAAGAAGGTGGCAAAGCCTAACCCCATGGTCAAACCAGTCATTGCGCCTGCCATTTCCACGCCGGCAAACGCGATGCGCATGG
>JBIODP010000302.1:0-3337 GCA_044445195.1 Burkholderiales bacterium
CGCCATTTCCGAAGCAAACAGCTTGGCCATCGAAGCCTCCTTCAGACAGGGGCGACCGGCATCCTTCAAGGTGGCTGCGTGCAGGATCAGTTGACGAGCAGCCTCCAGCTGCGTCGCCATATCGGCAATCCTGAAATTGACCGCCTGGTGTTCGATAATGGCAACGCCGAATGCTTCGCGCTCCTTGGCGTAGGCGACGGCAGCATCCAGAGCCGCCCGCGCCATGCCGACAGACTGGGCGGCAATACCGATGCGTCCGGCCTCCAGGTTGGAAAGGGCAATTTTGTAACCTTCGCCTTCCACACCCATCAGATGGTCGGCTGGAATACGGCAGTTCTCCAGAACAATCTGCGCCGTATCGGAAGCGTGCTGCCCCATCTTCTCTTCCAGTCTCGCCACGATGTAACCCGGCGTATCCGTCGGCACCAGAAAGCACGAAATTCCCTTCTTGCCGGCAGTCTTGTCGGTGACCGCAAAAACGATGGCCAGTTGAGCATTCTTGCCGGTGGTAATGAATTGCTTGACGCCGTTCAATACCCAGGAGTCGCCGTCCCGCATCGCCGTTGTGCGCAAAGCGGATGCATCGGAGCCGGTATGGGGTTCGGTCAGGCAGAAACACCCAAGCCACTCGCCGCTTGCCAGGCGGGTAAGATACTGCCGCTTTTGCGCGTCGCTGCCGTAATTCATCGTGATGCCGCACGCCAGCGAGTTCTGCACGCTGACGATGGTTGAGGTGGCGCCGTCGCCGGCGGCAATCTCCTCGATGGCCAGCACCAACGACACGTAATCCAGGTTTGCTCCGCCCCACTCTTCCGGAACGACCATGCCAAGAACCCCCATAGCGCCGAGTTCCTTCAGCGCTTCTTTAGGAAACGTGTGTTTTCTGTCCCACTCGGCGGAAAAAGGCGCCAGTCGTTCCTGCGCAAACTTGCGCAGCGAATCGCGAATCATTTCCTGCTCTTGCGAAAGAATCATATGATCTCCAGGGCGAGGGCGGTTGCTTCGCCCCCACCAATGCACAAGCCCGCCACCCCACGCTTCAAGCCGCGATTTTTCAATGCATGCAGCAGGGTCACGATAATGCGCGCGCCGCTGGCGCCGATCGGGTGACCCAAGGCGCAAGCACCGCCATTGACGTTGACCTTGGCATGGGGCAATTTCAGATCGCGCATGGCAGCCATGGTCACCACGGCGAACGCTTCGTTGATCTCATATAGATCCACCTCGTCGGTCGACCAGCCTACACGGCCCAGAAGCTTGTTGATGGCGCCTATCGGCGCCGTGGTAAACAAAGCCGGTTCCTGCGCGAACGACGCATGCCCGAGAAACTTTGCCAGCGGCGTAATGCCGCGCTTTTTTGCTTCCGATTCGCGCATCAAAACCAGCGCTGCGGCACCGTCTGCAATCGATGACGAGTTAGCCGCCGTTACGCTGCCGTCCTTTTTGAAGGCAGGCTTCAGGTTGGGTATTTTCTCAATATTGCACTGCATCGGCGTTTCGTCGGCGCCGATGATGAGCTCGCCTTTTTTCGACTGCACTTTGACGGCGGCAATCTCATTGTTAAAATCGCCGTTCTGGACTGCGCGCTGCGCACGACGCACCGACTCTGCAGCAAAAGCGTCCTGGTCGCCCCGCGTAAACCCATACAGTTCCGCACACTGCTCGGCAAAAAATCCCATCAGCTGGTGGTCGTAAGGGTTTTCCAGGCCGTCGAAAAACATATGATCCACCAGTTGGCCATGGCCGAGTCGATATCCGCTGCGGGCTTTCGGCAATAAATAGGGTGCGTTGGTCATCGATTCCATGCCACCGGCAAGCAGCACCTGGTTCACGCCGGCGAGTATCTGGTCATGCGCGAGCATTGCCGCTTTCATGGCCGAACCGCACACTTTGCTGACGGTTGTACAGGGAATCGAGTTGGACAACCCGGCGCCAAGCGCAGCTTGCCGCGCCGGCGCCTGGCCCAGCCCCGCGTGCAGCACGCAACCCATGATAACCTCGTCAATCGCCTCTTGCATGCCGCACTCGGCCACCGCGGCAGCCAAGGCGACTGCGCCTAATTGAGGCGCTGCCAGCGAAGCGAACTGGCCTTGGAATGCGCCGATTGGCGACCGTTTTGCTGCAACAATCACGACGGGATCAGTCACTTTTTCTCTCCATTTAACGTAACTACTGAAAATTATTTTCCATGCTATTGCTCTTGCATTAAACTTTCCGGCGTTTCAATTTCCTGCTCTGCCGGTTGCACCGATTGTGCTTGCAGTGCCCAAGCTATGGCAATCAGCAGCAGTGTGATTCCCGCCGCCAGAAGGAATTTTACAGTCAACGGAAAAACTGCTGCCTGCTTCAGTAAAACATTGTTGAGAATGGCGATCAACACGAACAGCGCAACCGCCACGCCGGCCCACGCTTTTCCGCGTGTGGCGGTAAAACGGGTCATATCGGCCAGCACAAAAGGCGGCTGCGGCTCGTTCAGCGCGACATCCGCAGGACGCCAGCCGGTGCGGCGGAACCAGATTGTCAGCCGATCCAGCGGATTTTTTGCGCGCACCGCATCATGCCACAAACAGGAAAACCACTCGAACTGCGCCCAGACCGCATTCCAGCTCCGAAACGGATTGCGCACGCCATAAACACACGCCTCATTCTCGTCGACCCATGTGCCAAACAACTTGTCCCACACCATCAAGGTGCCGCCATAATTGCGATCGAGGTAAACATCGTTGACGGCGTGATGCACGCGATGCGCGCTGGGGGTATTCAAGATTCCCTCGATCAGCGGCACTTTGCCTATCATGCGGGTATGTATCCAGAACTGGTAAAACTTGTTAAACGTGAGCAAGGTAATGAACATCTCGACCGGACAACCGAGGATCGCCATCGGCAGAAAAATCGGCATCTGAAAGGCATCCTGGAATGCGCCCTGCCGCAACGCCGTAGTAAGATTGAATTCCTCGCTCTGGTGATGGGGTGAGTGAACGCCCCATAGAAAATTGATTTCATGCGACCAGCGATGCGCCCAGTAGTACAGGAAATCAAGCACAAAAAAGAACAGCAGCCAGTTGAGCCACGCTCCCACATCCAGATGCGCCAGCGCGTAACGGCCGGCGATCCAGGCATACAACACCAGCAGCGCGCCTTTGATGAACACTTCCAGGGTCACGGTCCACACCCCGCAGCCCATGCTGGCCAGACTGTCGGCAAGCTGATAGGTTTGAAGCCGCCGCCGCCGGGCCACCCAGACTTCAACCCCGATTAATAGGAAAAAGACTGGCGTTGCCGCAACAATCAGCGCATTGTTATTAAGCATAAATCCCCTCCATAGTTATTATAGGCC
>JBIODP010000303.1:0-3337 GCA_044445195.1 Burkholderiales bacterium
AAATTGCCTCCATCATCACGGTTACCCGCGTTGCTCTCGCCAATTCGGCCCCCGATTCGCTTAGAGTCCTGTTGATCGATCTGAAGAACAATGAAGGCATCAAGATTTTGCCGCTGGAAGAAAGCGACAAAATCGAAGATTCGCCCGATAGCGAAATGGTTTTGCAAGTGGAAGCGAATATCCGCGCCAGGCTTGGACCCGAGACGCGGTTTGCCGGCAATGTCAACGGTCATGACGGGTTCTGGATCAGTTTTGACATGGAGGGAGACCCTTACTGGCTGGGGCTGGAAAAGGCGCGGGTCGAACGCAATTCCGGCATCCAATGGTTCGGTTGGGCCGGTGTGACGCTGATTATCTCGATGCTGGGAGCGGTATTCATTTCTCGCCTGATCAATCAACCGCTGGCACGCCTGACGGCCGCCACGCATGCCATTGCCAAGGGCAAGGTACCGGCACCGTTGCCGGAAAAAGGCCCGGAAGAAATCAAGGAAGCCAACCGCAGCTTCAACCAGATGGTGACGGACCTGAACCGCGTGGAATCCGACCGCATCCTGGTATTGGCGGGTATCTCGCACGACCTGCGCACGCCGCTGGCGCGCATGCAACTGGAGGTTGAAATGGCGCATTTGCCTGACGATGCAAGGCTGGGCATGCAAGCCGACCTGCATCAGATGGACGCCATCATCGGCCAATTCCTCGACTATGCGAGGCCGAGCGACAGCAGCATGTTCACGAAGATTGATTTAACCTCGCTGTTAAACGATTGCGTGCAGGCAGCCAACCGCATGCCGGATTTGCAGATCAACACCAGGATCGCCGAAGGCGTTGCGGTACGCGGCAATCCCACCGATCTCAAACGCGTTTTCAACAATCTGATCGAGAACGCGCGCCGCTACGGCAAGGCCGCCAACACGGAAATCGCCAAACTGGATATCGACTGCCGCGTCAACGGCGACAATGCCGTCCTCAAGTTTGCGGATCACGGCCCCGGAGTCCCGGAAGCCGATATCGAGCGCCTGCTGCGCCCCTTCACCCGGCTCGATACCGCGCGCGGACAGGCCAATGGCGCCGGCCTCGGTTTGGCGATTGTCGATCGCGTCATTCGCCGCCACGATGGGAAAATGCGCATTCGCAACCGCAGCAGCGGCGGCTTTGTGATCGAAATCGGATTCCCGCAGGCCGGAACCTGACTACACGCCGGTTGCGTTTCAGTCCAGATCGCTCAGCAGCGAGGCCAGCGTTTCCTGCGGCAGTTCTTCCAGATGCGCCGGATAATTTGGGTGATCGCAGCCCAGCATCATTTGCGCCCCGCTTTTCAATGCCTGCTTCATCGGTGCAGTCAGTTCAAATCGCACGAAATGTACCGCCGATGTCTTTTCGGCGTTTTCCCGTTCCAGATCTTCATCGGCAATCGCATACACCCGGCCTTGTCCTTCGACCTCGACGAACAGGCGGTCTTCGATGCCGATCAACTTGGCCAAGGCAGCCTTGCGCTCAACCTCGTTCGAATATTCAATCAACATGGTCGCCTTGAAATTGCTGCCGTCCGGCACCAGCGGATTGTAGACTTCCAACTCGGACTGGATGCCCTCTTCCTCGAAAATCTTTTCAATGCGCAGCATTTCCTGCACCTGATAGCGCAGCGTCTTTTCATCTTCGAATAGCAGGGAAACATGGTTTCCAAGCTGCACATTGCGGATTTTCTTGTGCTGGATGATTTCGGCCCTGAGTGCAGGCCTGGCTTTCGCATAGGCTTCAAGTGTCAATAGACTGTCGCGGCTGATCGCCATGTTCATGCTCCTTGTATACTAAATCTGATAAGCCTTGCGCAATAGCGCCAACGGATGTGCCAACTCGGTTTTCTTCAGACCGGCTTCATCCATTCCCTGCTCGATGTGATGTCCGGCCAATTGGCAATCCGACGAAATGTAATCCGGTTCGTTATTCGCCATCGCCTTGAACACCGGCTTGCCGATTTTCATCGCAGTAGCATGGAATTCCTTCTTCACGCCAAATGTGCCAGCATGTCCCGAGCAACGCTCGACGATATTCAATTTGGTATCCGGCACCAGTTGCAGCGTTTCCGCCGTCTTGCGGCCGACATTCTGCACCCGCGAATGGCAAGGGATGTGATAGGACACGCTGCCCAGCGGTTGCTTGAAATCGGTCTTCAGCAAGCCGTCACGATTGCGCGAAATGAAATATTCAAACGGGTCCCACATCGCGTCTTTCACCAATTGGGTGTCGGCATCGTCGGGGAACATCAACGGCAATTCCTGCTTGTACATCAAGGTGCAGGATGGGATCGGCGTCAGGATCGCATAACCATCTTTCGCAAGTTTTGCCAGATTTGGAATATTGATATTCTTTTTCTCTTCCACGGCAACGAGATCGCCCTGCTCCAGCTTCGGCATGCCGCAACAGACTTCCTTCTCGACCAGTACATACGGAATTTCATTGTGGTCGAGGATCGCAAGCAGATCGTGACCGATGCCGGGTTCGTTGTAATTCACGTAGCAAGTCGAATAGACGGCGACCTTGCCGGGCGTCAGCGCGCCGTTCTTGACCTCGTAGGTCTTGGATACAGCGGCCCCGGAGCGAAATTTCTTGGTGGCGAATTCCGGCAACCATGCAGTCTTGTCGACCGCCAGCGCATCTTCCATCAAGCCACGCGCCAGCTTGGTCTTGTTCACCGCGTTCACCGTTTGCGTTACGATGGGAATGCCGGCGAACATGCCCAATCCGTCGGTATTCGACAGAAACTTATCGCGAAACGGCACTTCTCCTTTTTTATACTTGACCGCCTTGGCGCGCAGCATCAGATGCGGGAAATCGACATTCCATGCATGCGGCGGAGTGTACGGGCATTTGGTCATATAGCAGACGTCGCACAGATAGCATTGATCGACCGCTTTCCAGTAATCCTTTTTATCGACGCCGTCGACTTCCTGCGTCGGCGATGAATCGACCAGATCGAACAAGGTCGGAAAGGTACCGCACAAGGAAACGCAGCGACGGCAACCGTGGCAGATATCGAAAACCCGCTCCAATTCCTTGTTGAGCGACTCTTCATTATAAAAATCGGCACTCTTCCAGTCGAGCGGATGCCGGGTCGGCGCTTCAAGATTGCCTTCGCGATTGGACATGATTTACCTTATGGAGCGGACGGACGGGAGCAATGCTTTGCAGTGCGGAAGTATTCAAAAACCAGCAGATGCGGCTCGGCAGAGAGCCGAACTGCAACTTGACGCCGGCGCGCGTGAGCTCATCGCGCAAGCCTGCGCGCATGTCCTCGTCGAAGCCTCTCAGCACATTGCCTGCGCGCATGACCTCAGTC
>JBIODP010000304.1:0-3327 GCA_044445195.1 Burkholderiales bacterium
GCACAGCGCCACCACGATGCTGGCACAGGCGTTGGCACCAACCCTGCGGGTGGTCGGCGTTGCCCCTGGCATTACCCTGATTTCCGGCGACCAGTCTGCAGAAAGCTTTGCCAAGGCGCATGCGCAGACGCCACTGGGCCGCTCCAGCAATGCTGACGATATCGCCGCCGCCGTATGCTTTGCCGCTGAATCGCCTGCCATTACCGGCACCACCTTGCTGGTCGATGGCGGCCAGCATTTGATTCCTTCCCTGCGCGATGTCATGTTTGTCGCCAAATAACGCAGTTGCCTTCACTTTTCCCCACTATGCTCACTTCCCTGTCCCACCCGGCCCTGGCCCATTGCCGCCGCCTGTTCCTGACTAACTATGAGGTGCTGATCAACATCGGCGTGCATGAATTCGAGAAAAAGGGCGAGCAGCGCGTATTGATCAACGTCGATCTGTTTGTCCCGCTTGCGCTATCGACGCCTAAAGAAGACCATCTATATGAAGTGGTCGATTACGACTTCATGCGCGAGACGATAGCCAAACGCATGGCGCTAGGCCATATCCACTTGCAGGAAACCCTGTGCGACGATGTCGCGCGCGCCATGCTGGCGCACCCGAAAGTACGCGCGGTGCGCGTGTCGACCTCAAAACCGGACGTCTACCCGGACTGCGATTGCGTCGGCGTGGAAGTGATACACATTAAGGCTGAGGAATAGCATGCATGATTTAATGGACCTGCCGGCGGCTGGAACCGAGTCAATGCCGGCAATGAGCTTCAAGCAGGCGGAAAAGGCCGCCTACGAAAACAATAAGCTGCATAAGCGCCTGTGCCGCCAGACCGGCCAGGCGATCGGCGATTTCAACATGATAGAGCAAGGCGACCGGGTGATGGTATGCCTGTCCGGCGGCAAGGATAGCTACGGCTTGCTCGACATCCTGCTCACCCTGCGCGAACGGGCGCCTATCGATTTCGACATCGTGGCCGTCAACCTGGACCAGAAGCAACCGAACTTCCCCGCGCATGTGTTGCCCGACTACCTGAGCAAACTGGGCGTGCCGTTTCATATCGAGAATCAGGACACTTACAGCATTGTCAAACGGGTGATTCCAGAAGGCAAGACCACCTGCTCGCTCTGCTCGCGCCTGCGGCGCGGCATTCTGTACCGGGTGGCGGATGAATTGGGGGCAACCAAAATAGCGCTCGGCCATCATCGCGACGACATTCTGGAAACCTTTTTCCTGAACCTGTTCTTCGGCGGCAAACTGAAAAGCATGCCGCCCAAACTGCAATCGGACGACGGCAAGCACATCGTGATCCGCCCGCTGGCGTATGCCAAGGAAGCGGACATGGCGCGCTACGCCGAATTCAGGCGCTTTCCCATCATCCCCTGCGACCTGTGCGGCAGCCAGGAAAACCTGCAACGCAAACAGATCAAGGCCATGCTGCGCGAATGGGACAAAAAAACACCGGGCCGGGTAGATAATATCTTCGCCGCGCTGGCAACGGTGGCGCCGTCGCATTTGATGGATAGGCGGTTATTTGATTTTGTTAATTTGGAAGCGACCGGGGTTGCGGTGAAGGATGGGGATATTGCGTTTGATGAGGAACCTTGCGCGGGGGGGGCTGTTGGTTCTGGGGTTATTCCTTTGCGTTCGGTGGGGTAGGTGTGCTGCAGTCTGCTTAGTGTTGGCAACGGTCATTTCCGACTGTAGCGGCGGAGTCCGCTTTACCCAACACAACCGGAAGTTCGAGCATCCCACCAATTTGATGTAAATTCGTCAAGTATTGAATGCTTCGGTTGAGTCTTGCATGCGTAATTTGTGAGCTACTGCCCCCGCAATCTGATATGTATTGACCTGTCAAATCTATCTTCGGTTTTTTTTGCAACTTTATTTCCTTGTCAATGCAATGCGCTTACAGCAAAACAGGCGGCGAAACGACGGTTGATCAGTCTGATATACGCGGGTTGGATACCGCATGACAAAGGTTCGTCGTGGAGCTGCCTCTCTCTAATGTCGAGGATCATTCCGTTGCCGGGCGCCTCCTAGATTGCTCGAGGATTCTCCAACCGTTGCCCATTTTGCTGTAAGCCCACTGCATTTTCATTTACTTTCTCCTTATTTGCCTGCTGGTGTCGGCACAGCTTGTCCCACCGCCCAAATAAAGCCGGCCAACTCGCGCGCAATCGCAGTACAAACTTGCACCTTCAGCTTGCCTCTGCCTTCGAGCGACCGATACCGCCCGCACAAGCGTTTCTGCGCATTCCAGGCGATCTCTTGAACCGCCTCCGGGGTGCGTTCGGCCCGCCGCTGCAAGGCCGCTGTTTTGCGCGCTGGATGCCGATATGTCCAGGCTGACTCCACCAGCACCCGCCGCACATGGCTGTTGCCGGTCTTGGTGATGCCGCCGCGACGAACGCTGCCGCCGCTGGAATGCTCGCTCGGCACTAACCCCAGATACGCCATCAGTTGCGGGGCGTTGGCAAACCGCTTCAAGTCGCCGATTTCGACCACGACGGTGGTCGCCGTCAGCAGACTCACCCCACGTAGCGCCATCAGCGACTCGATCACTGGCCAGATTGCCGACATTTGCGCAACCTGTTCAATTTGGCGATCCAAACTATCGACGCGTTTTCCGCAGGCCGTCACCGTATCAATGTATTCCTGCAAAACGATTTGTTGTACCGGCTGCTCGAACTTCACCGTCTCGAACCAGCGAAAGTGCGCTTGCGTCCAATTGCTTTTCCCGTCATAACGCTTGCCATGCCGCAGCAGAAATGCCAACAACCGTTGCTTGGCTTGCCGTTGCAGGTGCTTCATATCCTCGCGTGCCCGCGTCAGATCGCGTAGTGCTTCCTGCAACCCATCCGGCACCCATACCGCCGTTAATTCGCCTGCCCGAAGCAGCCTTGCCAACATCATACTGTCGCGCCGGTCGGTCTTGATCCGATCTCCCGCTTTCTTCGGAATTAGCGACGTCGCAACCACTTTGCAGTCCCATCCAAGCTCTGTTAATTGCCGATAAATGCCATATCCGCATGGACCAGCCTCGTAGCAAAATGAAAGCTCCGCGCCGCCTTTCCTTAGTTGCCTGACCAGCTTCTCAATCGCTTCCGGCGTATTGGCTATCTCCCCGAGGTAGCGCACCTCGCCGCCATTGCCTTCCGCCACCGACACCGCTATTGTTTCTTTATGCACATCCAGCCCGACATATTTGCTAAACTGTTTCATGACCTACCCCCTCAATTTCGGCTCTGAGCCTTTGGTTTCCACAAGCCTCAAGCTTAACCCGCGTCGCTTGAGGTGCGGTAGGTCAATACATTATGTCTAGGTAATCC
>JBIODP010000305.1:0-3326 GCA_044445195.1 Burkholderiales bacterium
CCGTTTATCCCGGCCGGAAGAACCAGCCTGCTGCGCTTCGGGTGTTTCTGGATTTTATCTTTCTTGAAATCCAAAGGCTCGCTAGCCTGACGCTTTCGGTATGAGCGATCCATTGTCCTGCTGCTGTGCCTTTGCTTCAGCCTCGACCATCGTTTTCATCAGTTTGAAAAAGCCGAACGACCCCATTATGACGCCGGCATTTTTTTCCATTGCAGACGGTCTTCCGTGAGGTAATCGAATACCGCTTTGCCACTGCCTTTGTCCATACAACCGACATAGTGCAGACCAACGTCGAACTCGCAAAATGTTATTTTAAATTGTTTGTGGCTAATGCAATTTCGCGCAGAAAACACAATAATCCGGCAATCAACGACAACATTGCTACTATAAAGAATAAGGATATCGTGCTTGATGGATCCTTGCCCAATTCGGCGCCGATGAATAATGCCGAAATCACGATGCAAATGAACAACGCGCAGGTTGTGCAAAGACTGATCGCGCTATGAATCCATTTAACCCGGCGCAGCAAATTTTTCATCTCAGGTTCATGAGAAACTTGTTTGTCGGCATCCATCTCGCGCAGCATGCGGCAACGATCGATCAAGCGTCCCAAGCGCACTGAAAGCACGCTCAGAATAGCTCCCACGCCGGTCAGCAGAAAGACAGGGGCAACGGCTTGCTGAATCGCATGAGCGACAGTGATGATATCTTCCGGTGGCTGCATGATAGGTGCCTTGAGTGATTATGGGAAGCGTGGTTGGAGATCGTTCTCTGAGGTAAAGTTAAAAATAACGAGGTTAGAGTTAACCTCGTTATTTTAACTGTTTCATTGCAAGCAGGCTATCAAAAAAATGCATCAAAAAAATGCGCCGGTCAAGGCGCATAATGGCCGAACAAAAAGATATTACTCGGTACCTGAGACCTCAACATCCACACGGCGATCGGGCTGTAAGCATGCTTTCAATGCCTTGGTGACTTTGATGCCTTTGCATTCACCTGGTTTGGTCACCGGATCGGCGCCGTCTACTCCTTTGGCGGTTATCTTGTCGCCCGGTATTCCCGCAGATTCCATCAGATAAGCCTTGACCGCTTCCGCGCGTTTAGCTGAAAGCTTCATGTTATAGGCGTGCGAACCGATACGGTCGGTATGCCCGGTTACGACAATAAGATTGTAATCGGCGCCGTGCAGGTTGGCGGTAAACTGGTCGAGAGCATGTTTGCCGTCAGGCTTCACGTCCGCCTTGTTGAAATCGAACAAGGAGTCTGCCGAGAAAGTCACTTTGGTCGGCGCCGGTGGCGGTGCAGGCGGTGGCGTTACCAACGCTACTTGAGGTGGCGGCATCGGTTCCGGCGCCGGCGCAACCGGTTCCGGTTCCACAGCACGTGCAACCGGAGGCGGTGTTTTTGCGCCGAACCGATAGACCAGGCCGACCGAGACAAGATCGACATCGCCTCTATTGCCGACGGCGTCGTTGATCCGGTAGCGTTCCGCCTCGACCCGCATGGCGAGCGATTCAGTGAAACTGTACTGTAGTCCAAGTCCGAACTTAGCGTTCAACTCGCGTTTACTGGGGTTGGGATCGGACACATCGACCAGCCCGGTACCGGTGAAGGAATCTCTGGCGTCGGCATAGTTCAGCCCGACCCGTGCGAACCCGGAAAGCTTTTCGGTAAATGGCAAGAGTCCAACCGCATCGAGGTTGATGCCCCTGAGCTTGATATTTCCATTCAGCGATCCCGCCGGAGTAGTGTTCGCGGTAAAGCCGAACTGACCCAGATCGTAATAGCCGCCTTCAAGGGCGAAGTTCGGGTTGAACTGATAACCGCCGAAAAGCTTGTAGCCGGTGTCGTGTTTGTCATCGCTGATCGAGGTCGTGGAAAATTCATCCACCAGCAAGTCGCCGACGATTCGCCCATCGTCGATTTTTGCTCTCGACTGCCCAACATTGGCGCCACCGTACCAGCCGGTATCGTCGGCCATCGCAAATTGGCTGGCGCTGGCGGCCAATACTGCCAAACCAGCCAATTCCAGCGATAGCGTCAATGACACGCTACCAAGTTTTGTATTTGATTTTTTCATGTTGATTCCTCAGAAGATCGGGATAGGATTGTTGTGCGCATCAACCAAGTTGGCAGAAATCACCCTGCTGCCTTGATTTAGCGCATCGACGGTTAAGGAGCTGGAACGTTGATGGTGTTGGTATCCAAGGCAACCGTGCCAGGGCCAACTGCGCCGGCTAACAATCTGCCGTTGATGATGGCGCCGGTCTGACCGGTAGCGCTGACGCCTGCCAGAACAGTGCCGTAGAAGGTTGTCCCTACGCCGATGGTGGCAGAGGCGCTCGGCACCCAGAATACGTTCTTGGCTTGCGCGCCATTGATCAAGGAGATACTGCCCAACGGCGTGTTGGTAGTCAGCGAAGAACCAATCTGAAACACCCAGACCGCATTAGCATCGCCCCTGGCATCGAGAATCAGCGTGGTCGAAACCAGCATCGTGCTGCCTGAGGTATAAGTGCCCGGTGGCATCCCTAGCGGATATAAAGCGCCCAGATCTGCGCCACCCGTGATGGTGGTGCCGGGCGGTAAGCCTTTATAGTAGCTATATCCAGCCAACAAGTCGATGTCAGCCTGGTGTGCTACGGCATCATTCAAGTGAATCGTGCCATTTACCTGAGCCGGCAGCAAACCGTCTGAAGAACCAGGACTCAACGCTACATCGCCATTGATGATGGTGGCGGCACCCGTGTTGGTGATGGCGGACGTCGCCATGATCCCGAAGGTCGAAGCGGAACCAAGATGACTCACTGGTGGTGGTGGCGGTACTGCGCAACTTGCCACGGTGAAGTTCCATGTAAAGTCGTTTGTCATGGTATCGGCCGGGATTGCCAGATCCTTGACGCCGTTGGCGCCGCTTTTAATCGTGGCCGTATAAGTGGTTCCGATGGTGAGGGCGGCTTGCGGCGTAAAGGTGGCGATGCTGCCGGTGGCGGCATCCAGCACCACCGATGCCGCAGTAACAGCAGTTAGCGCCGGCGCCGGACCGGTCACCGTAAACGTTGCTGTGCTGATCGTGGTCGGGTCCATCCGCAAACCGGCCGGCACGCTGAAGGTGGCATTGACGGCTGCGCTGGGGCATACAGTGGCGGCATTGGCGGCAGGGTTGGTGGACAGCACCGAGACATGCGCCGCGGGAATTACAGCCGCGGCGGTAGTAAATGTCCACACATAGTTGCTTGCGGCTGGCAGGAGCGCCGGATTGCCGCCCAATGCATTGCCTGCCAGGTCCGTCGCCGCCGTGGTGATGATGGCGGTATAGACGGTGC
>JBIODP010000306.1:0-3305 GCA_044445195.1 Burkholderiales bacterium
CCTTAAATATCTTGGCCTCAGTCAGGCCAGTTGGACTACGATTTGTGCCGTAGCCAAGGCAAGCAAGCCCTTATCGCAGATCGAACTGGCAAATCGGCTTGGCGTCGAGGCAGCGACAATGGTCGTGATGATCGACCGTTTGGTGAAGGCTGAACTGTTGGCGCGGGAGCCTTCGGCCCAAGACCGGCGGATCAACCTGGTGGTGTTGACCGAGGCCGGCGCCAAACTCTATGGTTCGGTAAGATATGAAGCGGATATTTTTCGAAACGAGTTGCTGAGCAACGTTGACGCACAACGACTATTGGTCGCTACCGAATTGCTTGAATATTTGCAGGGCGTTGCAGAATCCACCGCCTGAACGCAGGTGTGTGCCGTTTACATGCAGCAAAAATAAAAATAGACAACTTAATATTTCAGTCAATTTAATGCGCGGTAATTCAGCGCGGAAATTTATTCAAGATGTGGATCGTTCAAATTGCCTTACGGCGGCCTTATACGTTCATCGTGATGGCGCTATTGATTTTGCTGTCTGCGCCGCTCGTTCTGACCAAGATGGCGACCGATATTTTTCCGGATATCAATATCCCGGTCATCAGCATCATCTGGAACTACAACGGGTTTTCAGCCCAGGATATGGGCCAGCGCATCGCTGCCACCACCGAGCGCTCGCTGACGACGACGGTCAATGATATCGAACACATCGAATCGCAATCGCTGGCCGGGATTTCCGTCGTCAAGATTTTCTTTCAGCCGAACGCCAATATTCAACTGGCGATTGCGCAGGTGGTGGCAATCGAGCAGGTGATGCTGCGCGCACTCCCGCCGGGCAGCGTGTCGCCGTTGATCATTAAATATTCAGCCTCCAGCGTCCCGGTGATCCAGCTTGGGCTGTCCAGCCCGACCATGACCGAACAGGCGCTGTTCGATACTGCGGTGAACTTTCTGCGGCCGCAACTGGTCACGATTCCAGGCGCCGCGGTGCCGTACCCCTATGGCGGCAAAATGCGCCTGGTGGCGGTCGATCTGGATACCCAGGCCATGCTGTCCAAGGGGCTGACGCCAACCGATGTGGTGAATGCGGTCAATGCGCAAAACCTGGCTTTGCCTTCCGGCACCGCCAAGATCGGCGCCACTGAATTCACCGTCAGCATGAACGGTTCGCCCGATACGATTGCCGGACTGAACAATCTTCCGGTATTGGCTAAAAACGGCGCCACCACCTATCTTTCCGAAGTGGCCCGGGTGCGCGACGGCTTTTCGCCGCAAACCAATATCGTGCGCCAGAACGGCGAGCGCGGCGTCCTGATTTCGGTATTGAAGAACGGCGGATCGTCGACACTGGATATCGTCAGTACCTTGCGCGCTATACTGCCTGTCGCATTGCAATCCCTGCCGAAAGACCTGAAGATCAAGCCGCTATTCGATCAATCGCTGTTCGTCAGGGCGGCGATCAGCGGCGTGATCCATGAAGCGCTGGCTGCCGCCTGCCTCACCGCCGCGATGATCCTGCTATTCCTCGGCAACTGGCGCAGCACCTGCATCATTGCCGTTTCGATTCCGCTGTCCATCCTGGCATCCATCCTGGCGCTGTATGCGTTGGGCGAAACCATAAACATCATGACGCTGGGCGGGCTGGCGCTTGCGGTCGGGATATTGGTGGACGATGCCACGGTCACCATAGAAAATATCGAACGGCATTTGCATCAGGGTTCGGATTTGCATAAGGCCATTCTGGAAGGCGCCGGTGAAATCGCGGTGCCGGCGCTGGTATCGACGCTGTGTATTTGCATCGTGTTCGTGCCGATGTTCTTTCTGACCGGCGTGGCGCGCTACCTGTTCGTGCCGCTGGCCGAAGCGGTGGTGTTTGCCATGCTGGCGTCCTATGTGCTGTCGCGTACCCTGGTGCCGACCATGGTGATGCTGATGATGGACCGCGCCCATATCGACCCGTCCGCCAAACCCAGCCTGCTGCAACGAATATATCGCAAGTTCGATGCCGGATTCGAAAAATTGCGCGGCGGGTATATTGTTATTCTGTCGACGCTCCTGACGCATCGTAAAATGTTCGGCGGCGCGTTCCTGGCGTTTTGTGTGTTGTCGTGCGGTCTGGTATTCGAATTGGGACGCGATTTTTTCCCGAGCATCGACTCCGGCCAGATCCGCCTGCACATGCGCGCGCCAACCGGTACCCGCATCGAAGAAACCGCGCGTTTGGCCGACCAGGTGGATAAGGTCATTCGCGAGACCATACCGCCGGCGGAACTTGGTACCGTGCTGGACAATCTGGGCTTGCCTTACAGCGGCATTAATCTCTCTTACAGCAATGCTGGGACCATCGGCACGATGGACGGCGAAATCCAGATATCGCTTAACGAAGGGCATCGCCCGACCGCCCTGTACGTCGACCGGTTGCGGCGCACGCTGTCACAGCGTTTTCCGGGCCTGGAATTTTTCTTCCAACCGGCGGATATCGTCACCCAGATTCTTAACTTCGGATTGCCGGCGGCGCTCGATGTGCAGATTGCCGGCGCCGATCTGACAACCAATTATGCGTATATGAGCAAGCTGATGAAGCAAGTCAAGCAGATTCCCGGCGCAGTCGACGTTCATATCCATCAAAAACTCAATCAGCCGACGCTGGCGCTAAACATGGACCGTTCCCAGATCAAGCAGCTTGGCCTGAATCCGGTTGACGTAGCCCAGAATATGCTGGTTTCCCTGTCGGGCAGTTTCCAGACCGCGCCGGCGTTCTGGCTCAATCCTGTCAACGGCGTGGTCTATAACATCGCTGTGCAAACCCCGCAATACAAGATCGACGATCTCGACGCGTTGCTGCGCACGCCGGTCAAATCGAGCTCGAATGGCGCGATGCCGACGCAGTTGCTCAGCAATCTGGTGCAGGTCCGGCCGGCGCAACAACCGGCAGACATCTCGCATTACAACATCATGCCGGTGATCGACCTTTACGTCAGTGTGGAAGGGCGCGATTTGGGCGGCGTTTCCGGCCAAGTCGACAAGCTGGTTGACGAATTGCGGCCAAACCTTCCGCGCGGCACGCACATCGCCATACGCGGCCAGGTCGAAACCATGAAATCGTCGTTCATCGGACTCGGTATCGGCCTGCTGATGGCCATCGTGCTGGTCTACCTGCTGATCGTCGTCAATTTCCAATCCTGGGTCGATCCTTTCATCATTATCACCGCGCTGCCGGCCGCACTGGCGGGGATCGTCTGGATGTTATTTCTGACCGGCACCACGCTTAGCGTGCCGGCGCTGACCGGCGCCATCATGACGATGGGGGTGGC
>JBIODP010000307.1:0-3302 GCA_044445195.1 Burkholderiales bacterium
GGTTGATAGTACACTGGGGTTTCGATTCCCTGCAGCTTGCGGCCGGGATGTTCATGAGCGGCTTATTTTCATATGCGCACCATTGCTGTCATCGGGCTCGGTTACGTTGGCCTCCCCCTCGTTATAGAGTTCGGCAAACATGGCCGCACTATCGGTTTTGACTCCTCAATCGAAAAGATAGCGTCCTGCCGCCGCGGCGTCGACCCTTCTCGTGAACTCTCCGACGACCAAATGGCTGCGGCCACCTATGCCGAATATTCTGCCGATCCACGCATGCTCGGCGAGGCAGACACCATTATCGTCGCGGTTCCGACGCCGGTCGATCATGCGCATACTCCCGATTTTTCCCCGCTGACAGCGGCCAGCAGGAGCGTCGGCGCGCACATGAAAAAGGGAACGATCGTCATCTACGAATCGACGGTGTACCCAGGCGCCACCGAGGAAGTGTGCATTCCCGTTCTGGAACAGGCATCCGGCATGCGCTGGAAAGAGGATTTTTTTGTCGGCTATTCGCCGGAACGCATCAATCCCGGCGATCGCGAACACATGCTGACAAATGTCGTTAAAGTCGTTTCGGGCGACGGTCCGCAAACGCTCGACAAGGTTGCGGCGCTGTATGAGTCGATCGTAACGCCGGGAGTGCACCGTTGCTCCAGCATCAAAGTGGCTGAAGCATGCAAGGTTATCGAAAATACGCAACGCGATTTGAACATCGCCTTGATGAACGAACTGGCAATCATCTTCGGCGAAATCGGGATCGATACGGCAGAGGTGCTCAGGGCTGCCGGAACCAAATGGAATTTCCTTAAGTTTCATCCGGGACTTGTCGGCGGACACTGCATCGGTGTCGACCCCTACTACCTTACCTACAAGGCGGAAATGCTTGGCTACCATCCGCAGGTAGTGTTGGCAGGACGCCGCATCAATGACGGCATGGCGAAATACATTGCGGAACAGACTGTCAAGAACATGATCGCGGCCGGACTCCATATCAAAGGCGCGCGCGTGACCGTGCTGGGTTTGACTTTCAAGGAAAATTGCGCCGATCTGCGCAACTCCAAAGTTGGCGATATCATTAACGAGCTCAAGACGTATGGCGTGGAGATATTTGTCCACGATCCGCTGGCCGATCCCGAAGAAGCTTGGCGCGAGTATGGCGTTCGTTTGCTTTCCTGGGACGAAATGCCGCGCGCGGACGCCATTGTCGCCGCCGTTTCTCATCGGCAGCTTGTCTCGATAAGCATAGCCGACCTGCAATGCAAACTCATCGAAGGCGGATGTTTTATCGACGTCAAAGCATGCTATGACGCCGACGCGCTGACCCACGCCGGAATTCGGGTTTGGCGGCTCTGACAAGACGAGAAGTATAATGACGGCCAACTGATTGGGCGGGCTGATTAATCCCGGGTCTGGATCGTCGCGGCGATCTTTAATATTTCAGCAAGGAAATCGATTGTGGAACTTCGTTCAAGGATATACGTTGCAGGTCACCGCGGCCTTGTCGGGTCGGCGATCATGCGCAATCTGGAGGCGAAGGGATACACGAACTTCGTTATGCGCAGCCATGCCGAACTCGATTTGACCAATCAGGCCGCCACCGAAGCTTTGTTCGCCGAGACAAAGCCGGAATACGTTTTTATGGCGGCAGCCAAGGTCGGCGGCATTCTGGCCAATAATTCTTATCCGGCGGAATTCGCTTACGACAATCTTGCCGTGCAGACCAACATCGTCCATTCCGCGCACAGGCACCACGTCAAGCGCCTGTTATTTCTCGGTTCAAGTTGCATTTACCCGAAGTTGGCGCCGCAACCGATGAAGGAAGAATATCTGCTCACCGGTGCGCTGGAGCCGACCAACCGATCCTATGCGTTGGCCAAAATTGCCGGTATCGAGATGTGCTGGAGTTATAACCGGCAATATGGAACAAAATATCTGGGCGTGATGCCGACCAATCTCTATGGGCCGGGCGACAACTACGATCTGAACAACGGCCACGTTCTTCCGGCGCTGATCCGCAAGTTTCACGAAGCGAAAGAAGCGCGCGCCGGGAATGTGACCGTATGGGGCACCGGCACGCCGAAAAGAGAGTTCCTGTACAGTGAAGATATGGCGGACGCCTGCATATTCCTGATGAATTTGCCCGATGAGAAATACGACGGCCTGCTCGGCAGCGATGAATCGAAAACCGGCGTATTCGAGCCGCCGCTGGTCAATATCGGGTTCGGCGAAGACATCGCCATCGGAGCGTTGGCTGAAACCGTTAAGCGCGTGGTAGGTTACCAAGGGGAATTGGTTTTCGATACGAGCAAGCCGGATGGAACGCCTCGAAAGTTGCTCGATAGCCAAAAACTGCGCGCTTCGGGGTGGACCGCAAAAACTTCACTGGCCGACGGCATTGCATTGACCTACGCCGACTACGTTCAACGCTTGCAGCGCTGATCGGGAAATAAAATAATCTCCCAAAACCAGGATATCCATTCTTGTTCTGAGAAAGCAATCAAGCGCCTCTTCCGGTTTGCATACGATGGGTTCGTTTTCATTAAACGAAGTATTGAGCAGGATAGGAATGCCGGTAATAGCTTGAAACGCCTCAATCAATGCGTAATAACGCGCATTAGTCGATTTGCATACGGTTTGGAGGCGCCCCGAACCATCGACGTGAGTAACTGCGGGAATAGCGGCGCGCTTTTCCTCGCGGATCGGATACACCTGCGTCATGAATGGAACATCGTCGTTTGTTTCAAACCATTCGGCAACCGCCTCGCGCAGTATCGATGGCGCAAAAGGTCTGAACGATTCGCGTCGCTTGATCTTTAGATTGAGGATACCTTTCATGTCAGCACGGCGCGGATCGCCTAGAATGGAGCGATTCCCCAGTGCTCTCGGACCCCATTCCATCCGGCCCTGGAACCATCCGATTACCTGCCCCTCTGCAATCGCCCGTGCGGTTCTTCGGCAAATTTCCTCTTCGGAATCGATCAATTCAAACCGGCATCCCGCGGCCTGGATATCATCCTGTTTTTCTTCGAGCAGCCCGGCAATCCTGGCCATGCTGAATTCCGGCCCCCAATAGGCATGATCCATCACAAAATCGCGCTTGTTGTTACCAAGGCCGTGCCATACGGCAAAAGCGGCGCCGATTGCGCCGCCCGCATCTCCGGCTGCCGCCTGGATGTATACTTTTTTAAATGGCGTTTTTTTGGTGATTTTGCCATTTGCCACGGAGTTCATCGCACAGCCGCCGGCGAGCGCCAGATTGTCGATGGAATGCGTCCGGTGAAGCATAGCGAGCAGATTAAAAA
>JBIODP010000308.1:0-3277 GCA_044445195.1 Burkholderiales bacterium
ACTCTCTGGTAATCGATCGCGCATCGCTCAATATCGACCTTGCGCCTTGGCTAAGCCTCACCGGGGGGCGTTTCCGCAATCCGTTTGTCGGCACCGATCTGTTATGGTCGGACTATCTTAATTTCGAGGGCGCCGCGATGACGCTAAAACCTCAATTAATCGCGTCGACGGCGACGTTCCTCACTGCCGGATGGTTCCCACTTTCGCTTGGCGTTCCTAATCAATCGAAACAGAAGAGTATGCTCGGCATACAGGGCGGAGTCGACTGGCAGTTTGGAACAAAAGACAACCATTTCAAACTGGCTACCGGATTTTATGACTACCGCAACATTGAGGGCGTGCTGCAAACGCAAGCTTCCTATAATGCATCGGCTGTGGACTATCTGGCGTCCCAATATGGCCCGGCCGGTTACACGCAATACGGTAATACGCTTTTCCGCATCAATGCGCCGCTCAGTATCGACCCTGGTACCAACTGGGGGCTGGCATCGCATTTCAGAGAATTGGATGTGACCGGCACAGCCGATGTAGTCCAGTCCGGCGCTATGCATGCGATTCTGACCGGAGATGTCGTCAAGAATCTCGGATTCGACAGAACCGACATCTTCAACCGGACGGGCGTCAGGTTGGAGGACGGCAAATCGCTAGGCTATCTGGTCAAGGCCCAGTACGGCAATCCGACCACATATAAAAAAGACGAGTGGAACGTGTCGCTGGGTTATCGCTATCTGGGCAGCGATGCCGTCCTTGATGCCTTTACCAATGCCGATTTCGGCGCCGTTGCCGGTCTGGGTTGCACCAATTGCAAGGGAATGACCTTGGAAGGAAGATACGGTCTTGCCACCAATACCTGGCTGGCTGCCCGTTGGATGTCGACGAACCTGATCGATTCGATGGTGCCGACGTCGTCCAGCTATTCGCCGGCAACCACCAAGTTTTCCACCGACATCATTCAGGTTGATCTGAATACGAAATTCTGATGGCATTCTGCATGTTAATGAAATCTGTCGCTCGGGCCGGTAGCTTGCTGCTGCTGCTGGCCCTGATGGTTGCCGTGCCGGCAACTGCCGCCGACGATAAAAAAGGCGGCGAGCAGGCACGGCGCCTGCAGCAAAAATTGCGCGCTTTGGAGCAGGAAAAAAACGAACTGGCGCAGGGAAAAGCCGAGGCAGACAATCAGTTGAAGGAACAGGCAGGCAAGCTCGATCAAGCCAAGCGCAGCGCCGCAGCGGTAAGCCGCCAGCGCGCCGCGCTGGAAACGGAACTGAAAGCGGTTCAAGCTGAAAAAGCGGCGCTCGCCGATAAATTGGCGGAGACGGAAAAAACGCTGGCGGACACGGCAAAGCAATTGAGCGAGCGTAGCGCATCGCTGCTGCAAAGCGAAAGCGCCGGGCGCCAACTAACTGCCAATCTGGCTGCGCGCACGCAGTCGCTGTCCATGTGCACCACGAAAAATGAGAGTCTGCACCGCTTGGGCGTCACATTGCTCAAGCAGTACGAGGAAAAAAGTTGCATTGCCGACGAGATGCAACGAGAACTGCTCACACAGATAAAACTGGTGGGTGTGGAAAACATGGTCGACGAGTATCGCGACAAGTTGGACAAGGAACTGGTCAACAAACAGCAACAGGATCGTCAGCAGTTGGCGCGACAGAAGGCCTTGCAGTTGCAGGAAGAGCAGGCAAGGCTGGAAAAAGAAAAGACCGATCGCGAGAAGGATGCGCAAGAGAAAACGGAACGGCGCAAAGTGGCGGAGCAACACACTCTTGACAAGATAGCCAGGCAGATAAAGGAGTTCCTGGCGGAAGATTTCGAATTTTGATCCGTTTTCCACTCCTCGACAAGAATTGACCATGCACATCCATAAAGCCACATCCCGCCTCCTTTCCTCGCCCGGAGCACGAATCGAGTCAAGAATCGGAGCACAACGCCGGGCACGGCAGAGCGGCTTTACGCTGCTCGAACTGTTGGTGGTGATCGTCATCATCGGCATGCTGGCAGCCTATGTGGGGCCGAAATACTTCGCGCAACTGGGCAAATCGGAGATCACCATCGCCAAGGCCCAGATCGAAGGATTTGAAAAAGCGCTGGACACGTTCCGGCTTGATGTCGGGCGTTATCCGACGGGCGAAGAAGGCCTCGCCGCCCTGTTCGTCAAGCCTGCCGAGAATGCCGACAACTGGAATGGCCCCTACCTGAAAAAAAATATCCCGCTCGACCCCTGGCATCACCCCTATGTGTATCGCAGCCCGGGTAGTCGCGGGCCGTATGACATCATCTCGTACGGCAAGGATGGGCAGCCCGGCGGGTCCGGCGAGGATGCCGATATCACGAATTAATGGCATCACGCTTGCACCATTCACGCTTGCAACAGTAAGGGAAAGCTATATGCAGTTTGAAGTACGCGCCCTGTCCGACGATAACATGATGCGGCTGCTGACCGTGGTAGCGCAAGACGAAGCGGATGCACGCCGGCAAATCGAATCGCGCGGCTTGTTTGCCGCCTCGGTCCATCCGTTGTCGTCCAGGTTCAGCGTAGCAGGGGGCGCCGGGAATAAGGGCACCGGTCGGATCTCGCTGGTGCTGTTCAGCCAGGAATTGCTGGCCTTGCTTAACGCCGGCCTCAGCATCGTCGAATCCCTGGAAGCCTTGCTGGAAAAGGAAGCCAGCGAGTCCAGCCGCTCTATTCTGACAAGCATGCTCACTGGTTTGCGCGAGGGAAAGCGTTTTTCCTCGGTTCTTGCAGAGCAGGCAGACCTGTTTCCGCCGTTGTATGTCGGCATCGTCCAGGCTGCCGAAGGCACAGGCGATTTGCCGCGGTCGCTCGCGCGGTTCATCGATTATCAACTGCGCATCGATGTTGTGCGCAACAAGATCGTCAGCGCTTCCATCTATCCGCTGATCCTGATGTGCGTCGGCGGCGCGGTCAGTTTCTTTCTGATCGGCTATATCGTGCCGCGTTTTTCCGAAGTCTATGAAGGCGGTGGCCACAATCTGCCATGGATGTCGCAGATGCTGCTGAATTTTGGACAATTCGTCTCCAACCATGCCGTCTTGTTGCTGATCGCCATCGGCAGCGGAATGGCAGCGCTGTTCCTGATCGTGCGCCATCTTGTCCGAAGCGGGCGCCTGGCACTGCTCATCGCGCGCATTCCAGGCATAGGTGAACGGGTTCGCATCTATGAATTATCGCGTTTGTACCTTACGTTGGGCATGCTGATCGAAGGCGGGATACCGATCGTTGCCGCGATGGAGACCGTGCATGGCATGGTATCGG
>JBIODP010000309.1:0-3269 GCA_044445195.1 Burkholderiales bacterium
AAACGCACTCCGCACTCGCACCAGCCGCTAAATAGTTACCATGCTGCTATCAATCAAACCGAAACCAGACTCTTCAGGAAGCGCTCGCAGTCAGGCGGCAACGGCGAATTCAAGGTTACCGGCTTACCGGTATCCGGATGGATAAAGGTAATCTGGTGCGCGTGCAAAAACATCCTTTTGAATGCTATACGCTCCCCCTCTGCTTTTTGCAATGCGCGGTTCAACGCAAAGTCGCCATATTTGTCATCGCCGGCAATGGCAAACCCGCTATGCGACAAATGTACCCGAATCTGATGCGTGCGCCCGGTTTTCAATTCAGCTTCCAATAATGCAAACCGACCGTATTTTTTCAACAACGTGAAAACCGTGTGCGACGCCAGGCCGTCCGATTGCACCCGCACCCGCCGCTCTCCATCCGGTGCATTATATTTAAATAATGGTAATTTGATATGTTGACGCGGGTTTTTCCAATCGCCATGCACCAGCACCAGATAGCGCTTATCGAGTTGACCTTCGCGGATTTGTTCATGCAGGTTGGTCAACGCCGAGCGTTTCTTGGCCAACAACAGAATACCTGAAGTGTCGCGGTCGAGCCTATGCACCAGTTCCAGAAATTTTGCATCGGGCCGCGCCGCGCGCAATTGCTCTATCACGCCATAGCTGACGCCTGAACCGCCATGCACCGCGACACCGGCAGGCTTGTCGATCACCAGCAAGTGATTATCTTCCAGCAATATTTTGAACTCGGCGCCGGGCGCCGTCGACGTTGTCTTTTCGGCAACGCGAATCGGTGGAATACGAACCATGTCGCCTTCCTGCAGCCGGTAAGTCTGATCTATACGCCCTTTATTAACGCGCACCTCACCAGATCGCAACACGCGATAGATATGGCTTTTAGGCACGCCCTTACAGATGCGCAATAGGAAATTGTCAACTCTTTGTCCTGCATCTTCGTCGGAAATCGGCACAAGCCGGACTTGAGGAGACGCCTGTAATGGTTGGGGTGGCTGGAGGGAAAATGGCGTTTCAGCCTTTTTGCCAGAAAATCTCGCTAAGTCCTTCATTTTGAATATATAATTGTGACGCAGCGATTACAAAGTCGCTGCTGGTGTAAGGATAAAGCATATTTGGCATATTCTACACAGGGGCGTCTCTATCGGCCTCGCCAATTTGCAAATTCGATGGAAGGATGCAACTAAATCTTGTTGCGGGCGGTCTGAAGTTGGTGCGAGAAGCGACACCCCACCTAATCTGGGGCGAGCATTGCAAAACTGGAATCGGACTGCGCAGCATTGTTGGCGGCATCCACAAAAGATGTGTACGCATCATCCCGGCGCGAGTCAAGGTTGCACCGTTGTTGTAATCGGATAACGCGCAGGAATGTTGAACTGGAATGTTTGGATTGTAAGGATAAGTCTGGCAAGCTTTTATTTCTAATAAGAAAGGAAGCTTGCTGGTTGATGGTGTCGAAACCCTTTTGCCGTTTTTTTTGCTGCACCAAGGTACTGTGTGGCTCAACCAGGCTGCTCACCAGCCGCCGTCGCGCGCGAAGCATCATTCGCGGAGTTCGATGTGGTTCTGGTGTGCGCCCGGCATTCTGCTCGACCTCATCCGCGCCGATTGTGGCATTGACGCTTCATAGCCGATTTGCTTACGTCAAGGCAATTCCCTCCCCCATCGTTCCATTCTCGCGTGCATCCTGGTACTTATGCTGCAATCGGCAGCAATAAAGAGGGCCTTTGGCCCACGGAGAAGAACAAAATGAAACGCATGTTGTTTAACGCCACGCAGCAGGAAGAATTGCGCGTCGCAATTGTCGACGGTCAAAAACTGATCGACATCGATATTGAAACCACCGGACGCGAGCAACGCAAGTCCAACATCTACAAGGGCGTGATTACGCGCATCGAACCTTCGCTGGAAGCCTGTTTTGTTAACTACGGCGAAGAGCGGCATGGGTTTCTGCCATTCAAGGAAGTAGCGCGCAGCTACTTCAGGGAAGGCATCGATGTCCGTAGCGCGTCGATCAAGGACGCCCTGCGCGAAGGCCAGGAGATCATGGTCCAGATCGAAAAGGAAGAACGCGGCAATAAAGGCGCTGCCTTGACCTCTTTCGTGTCCCTGGCCGGCCGTTACCTGGTATTGATGCCGAATAATCCCCGCGGTGGCGGCGTCTCGCGCCGCGTCGAAGGCGAAGACCGCCAGGAACTGCGCGAAACGATGGACAAGCTGGACCTGCCTGCCGGCATGTCGGTCATTGCCCGTACCGCCGGTATCGGCCGTAATGTCGACGAACTGCAATGGGATTTGAATTACCTGATGCAATTGTGGCGCGCCATTGAGGGCGCCGGTCAGTCTGCATCGGGCGCATTCCTGATTTATCAGGAGTCTTCACTGGTCATCCGCGCCATTCGCGACTATTTCCAGCCGGACATAGGCGAAATCCTGATCGACACCGACGACATTTACGAGCAGGCCCAGCAGTTCATGAGCCACGTTATGCCTGATATGGTGCATCGGGTCAAGCGCTACCGCGACGATGTTCCGCTGTTTTCCCGCTTCCAGATCGAACACCAGATTGAAACTGCGTACTCGCGCACGGTCCCTTTGCCGTCCGGCGGGGCGATCGTCATCGACCATACCGAAGCACTGGTCGCCGTCGACGTCAACTCTGCCCGCGCCACACGCGGCGGCGATATCGAAACCACCGCGTTCAACACCAACTGCGAAGCGGCCGAGGAAGTGGCCCGGCAATTGCGCTTGCGCGATATGGGCGGGTTGATCGTCATCGACTTCATCGACATGGAAAACGCGAAAAACCAGCGCGAAGTCGAAACGCGTCTGAAAGATGCGCTGCATTATGATCGCGCCCGCGTGCAAATGGGCAAAATCTCGCGCTTTGGCCTGATGGAATTGTCGCGCCAGCGTCTGCGCCCTTCATTATCCGAAGGCAGCCACGTTACCTGTCCGCGCTGTAACGGCACCGGTCATATCCGCGATACCGAATCCTCCGCTTTGCAAGTCCTGCGCATTATCCAGGAAGAAGCAATGAAAGAAAATTCGGCCGCTATTCATGTTCAGGCGCCGGTCGATGTAGCCGCGTTCCTGCTGAATGAAAAACGCGGCGAGATCCTGAAAATCGAAACGCGACACCGCGTGACGGTTATCCTGATCCCCAATAAGCACCTGGAAACGCCGCACTACAAGCTTGAGCGCATCAAGCATGACGACCCGCGTCTTGAAGAAAGCCAGGCCAGCTATGCCATGGC
>JBIODP010000310.1:0-3268 GCA_044445195.1 Burkholderiales bacterium
CATCAGCGGACTTTTTAGTGCGGCGCATCAAATTTCAACTATTGACGGTGGAGTCTTGGCGAAAGACTTCGTCAACATCGATCGCAGCGGCAAAATGACCGTTTATCTGCAAGGCGTGAATCGCGCTGGTCGGGAATGCTATGTATTGGCGAGCGGAAGTGAAACCAATGCATCATTGCAAGGACGCGTTCTTGCTCCGGGCAAGTCACCCCTGGGCGACCCAGACTATGAAATCAAAATAGGAGACGATATCTTTGGCATTCTCAAGCAACGGGACACCAAAGGCGGCTTGCAATGGTTTTTTTATATTAAAAAATTTGACAAAACATATAAAGTGACCGGCGGCGAAAACGCCATCCAATTTTTGGGTCAATTCTTCGCCCTCAATGGAAAGGCGCTGGAATCGCCGACCTTGGATCAGTTGCAAGCTAAGCAATGCGCGGACGGAGTCGCTCTGGGTAAATTCGATCACAATCGATATGCCATCAATGGTGGCGAGGTATACGATAAAACAAAGAACCTTACCTGGAAGCGATGTAGTGTGGGACAACAATGGACGAATGTCGCCGGGTGTGATGGCACCACCGTGCAGTATAATTTTGACGACGCGCGAAAGCTTGCCGATGGAATTTGGCGGGTTCCGACCAAAGAAGAATTAGGCTCGCTGATTGATTTCGATCGCGCGCAACGTCAACTGCGGCCAGCCATTGATATTGATGCGTTCCCGAACATGGACGAACACAAAATGGCGTATTGGTCGAGTACAGCTATCGACAATGATGAGGCCTGGGCTGCCACTTTCTTCGGGGGGCGAATGTTCCACGGAAAAGTCTCAGGAGGGCTTTATTCAATTCGGTTAGTTCGAGAAGGGCCATAGACGCAGGCAAGGTCGACGACAATAGTCGACCGATGCAGCGAAAACTCGAAGCAAAGGTATCATTAAGATGGTTGCACATTGTGTATGCCACATCGTTGCGGTTTGCGCGGTGCGACATATGCGACCTACGAGGCGATAGTTGCCGACATCAAATTTACCTAGCGAGCCCCAGGTCAATCTTCCTGAACGTCAGTTACGGAGCGAACCGAAGGTCAGGTTTGGGGCGCGGGACTAAACCGCTCTCGCGGGAGTGGCTCTCCGATCGATCACCGGAGGTTTTTTGTGACGAAGAATGGTCTGTTTCCTATGTTGGGAAATGAGGTAATCCGCCTCGTTTCCCGACAGGAGCAGAATCATGACTCATACCATCAGCCCGTTGCGCCAACGCATGGAAGACGACATGCGGATGCGCAAGCTTTCACCGAAAACACAGAGCCAGTATATCCGCGTCGTAAGGCGATTCGCCCAATTTCTTGGTCGCTCGCCTGACACCGCCACCGGCGAGGACTTGCGGAATTACCAGTTGTTTTTGGTCGACAACGGCATTTCGGCGATCTCCCTGAATGCGACGATCACCGGCCTCAGATTTTTCTTCGAGGTAACGCTGAAACGTGCTGCGTTGATTGATGAAATGCAATCGGTGCCGGTTCCCCGCAAGCTGCCGGTGGTATTGAGTTGCGACGAGGTGGCGCGGTTGATCGCTGCAGCGGGGAATCCAAAATACCAGGCCGCACTGTCGCTTGCCTACGGAGCGGGTCTGCGCGCCGGCGAAGTCATTGGGCTGAAGGTTACCGACGTCGACAGCCAGCGCATGGTGCTGCGTATCGAACAGGGCAAGGGCCATAAGGATCGCTACGCGATGCTGTCGCCGGCGTTGCTTGAATGCCTGCGCACCTGGTGGCAAATTGGCCGCGCCCAAGGCAAGATGCGCAATGGCGGCTGGTTGTTTCCCGGACAGAATCCGATCGATCCTCTCAGTGCCCGTCAACTCAACCGCGCCATTCATGCCGCCGCCAGAGTGGCGCAAATCGACAAGCACGTGTCAATGCACACCTTGCGCCATAGTTTCGCCACCCATCTGCTGGAACAACGCGTGGATATCCGCGTGATCCAGGTTCTGCTTGGTCACAAGAAACTGGAAACCACGGCACTGTACACCCAGGTGGCGACCGAGCTGCTGCGTAAAGTGATCAGCCCCTTGGATACCTTGCACCCGTCATAGGTCAGGATCATGGGGCATTGCGCCCTGGAGGTCGCAGATATCTTCCGGGCACATGGGCCGGCTTGGCGCCAGGATCAGCATGGCCACTTGAGCCTGGGTCAGCTCAAGGTCATGTCAGCCATCGAGCAGTGCCGCAGCGCGGCACTGGGTGGACATGTGCTGGCCTGCGATAACTGCGAGCACACCGATATCGCCTACAACTCATGCCGCAACCGGCATTGCCCGAAGTGCCAAGCCAGCGCCGCGCGCCGCTGGCTCGAAGCCAGGCAGAGCGAACTGTTGCCGGTCGAGTATTATCACGTCGTGTTCTCCTTGCCGGCGCCGATCAGCGGGATCGCGTATTACAACAAGTCCGTGATCTATGGCCTGTTGTTCGACGTCGCCGCCGAAACCCTGCGCACCATCGCCGCCGATGCCAAGCATCTGGGCGCGAAGATCGGCGCAACGCTGGTCTTGCACACCTGGGGCTCGGCACTCACGCATCATCCGCATGTGCATGGCATCGTTCCTGGTGGCGGACTATCGTTCGATGGCAAGCGCTGGGTCGCCTGCAGGCCGGGCTTCTTTCTGCCGGTTCGGGTGCTGTCGCGCTTGTTCCGACGTCGCTTTCTTGAAGAACTCGACCGCGCGCACCGCGCCGGCTTGCTGCGGTTCTTCGGCGACTACGCACACTTGGCCGACCCGACAGCCTTCGCTGATTGGCTGGCGCCGCTGGGCCAATGCGAATGGGTGGTCTACGCCAAGCGCCCGTTTGCCGGGCCTGAAGCCGTGCTGGCTTACCTATCCCGGTATACCCACCGGGTGGCGATTTCCAACAGCCGGCTACTGAGCCTCGACGAGCGCGGCGTTACCTTTCGCTGGAAGGATTACCGCGCCAAGGGAAAGACGCGCCATAAGACCATGACGCTCGCAGCGAACGAGTTCATGCGCCGTTTCCTGTTGCATGTTCTACCCAGCGGATTTCATCGCATCCGGCACTATGGGCTGCTCGCCAATGCCGAGCGCAAGAAGAACCTCGCAAAGCTGCGCGAGCTGTTGCGCGTGGCGCCGTTTGGCGATGTGCGATCCGATGCCGCCGACGTAGCGGTCATTGCTACCCCGCCGACGTTCGTTTGCCCGCACTGCGGCGGCGCCATGCACGTCATTGAAATCCTGATGCGCGTACAACC
>JBIODP010000311.1:0-3265 GCA_044445195.1 Burkholderiales bacterium
GACCAGGCGTTCATACTGTTCCTTCGGAAATTTAGCGTCGATAGGCATCCACACCGGCGTCTCGCCATGATCTTGCCCAGGCAGCTTGATCGCAAATTCGACCCGTTCGCCGGTACCGGGAACCGTTTCCACATTTTTTGCATACTGATCGACGGTCAATACCTGTTCCAGCAGCATTTCCAATTGCACTTCGCCCCAGGTGCCGCGCGTCTTCACATTGGTCAACACCCGCTTCAGGTCGCCCACGCCAATCGCCAGTTGCTGCATTTCTCCCAGCCCCTGATGCACTTTTTCCAGGCGGTCGGATACCAGCTTGAAGGATTCGCCCAGACGCTGCTCCAGGGTTGCATGCAATTTCTCGTCAACCGTCTTGCGCATTTCTTCGAGCCGGGCGCCGTTATCGGTTTGTAGTTCCTTGATTTTTTCCTCCAACGTCGCGCGCACCTCCGCCATGCGTTGCGCATTGGACTCGGTTAGCGCAGTCAAGGTCTGGTTCAGCGACTCGCCAAAACGCTGAAGCGTGGCGGACTGTTCTTCCCGCCCGCTTTGCGCCTGCTGCGCGATTGCCAGCCGCATGGACTCCAGCTGCAGCCCGTTGGCTTCATTCAGCTTGGCAAGTTGCTGGGAAAAACCATCGATTTGCGCGTTTTGCAAGGTGGCGGCACTGGTCAATTGGGACGTCAGGGTTTGCTGGAACTGGGCGAAATTGCCAGTCAGTTCCTGACGCGTGCTTTGCGCGGTAGTTTGTATCTGGGCACGCAATTCACGCTCGGCACGCTCGCCGGCCTGTTGTTGAAGTTGCTGATATTGCTGCAAATCATTTTGTATTTTTGTCAATGTCTCTGAAAGGCCGCTGCTGCGCCCTTTCAGCAATGCAACAAGCTGCAGCAGCAAGACTGCTGCCAGAAGCAGCAGAATAACTATTTCCGAAAATGGCATCGTATCTGGACCTGGGGGCATGAATCCGATGAAGTGTACAGCAGCCGGCATTCAAATACCTATCTTGAGCCACCTAAAAATGCCGATCACGGCTGAATAGTTGCAAAAATTATTTGTCATCTGTGTGTCATCTTAATGCCACTTTGCGGGTGTAGACTGTCCAGTTAATTGTTTTATTTTCTAGTCTCCACCACGAGAGTACCGTCATGCACAACAAAATAAAGGCTTTGCTTTTTGGACTCATCGCATTGTGGCTTTCGACCCAGTCCTGGGCCGAAAACATTATCGAGCATCCTGTCACCGACAAGCAATTGCAAAAAATTCAGCATGTCGTTGTCATTTATGGTGAAAATCGCAGCTTTGACAATCTGTACGGTTTATTTCCCGGCGCCGACGGCATTGCAGATGCCCGGCAGGGGGTTATCCAGGTGGATAACGATGGCAGCCCCTTGGCGCGACTCCCCGATGTCTGGGTCGGCAAGCCTCCGGTTGCAGACCCCAGCTACCCTCGTCTGCCGAATCGGCCGTTTCAGTTGGATGGCCCGCTGGTCCATAAGCCCTATAGCGTCGAAACCCGTGATCTGGTGCATCGTTTTTACCAAAATCAGGAACAGATCGATGGCGGCAAGATGGACAAATATGCCGCCGTATCGGATGCCGGCGGCCTGACGATGGGGTACTACGACGGTTCGACCATGAAGTTGTGGAAAATCGCGCAGAAATATACCTTGGCCGATCATTTCTTCATGGGGGCTTTTGGCGGCTCATTTCTGAACCACATGTGGATGGCCTGTGCCTGCACCCCTGTTTTCCCCCATGCTCCTGCTGCTCTGGTCGCAAGCCTGGACGGCAACAACAAGCTGGCGAGAAAACCCGCATCGCCGCCCAGCGCCCTGGATGGCCCGCCGCAATTTGAGCAAGACGGCGCCGTTACCCCCGACGGCTATGGCATCAATACCTTGCAGTCCTCCTATCAACCATCGGGCATTCCTCCTGCTGCCGATGGCGATAACCGTTTTTCCGACGCCGGCAAATACCCACTCCCTCCTCAAACTGAAAAAACCATCGGCGATGCCTTGAGCGACAAAAACATCGGTTGGGCATGGTATGCGGGCGGTTGGAACAAGGCGCTGCAGGACGGCACCCAGCCTCCCTCTGCAAAACGGACGGTGATTTATGCCGAGGATGACGTCAACTTCCAGGCCCATCATCAACCGTTCAATTATTTTAAGCGCTATGCTCCCGGCACCCCGGAGCGGGCGGCGCATCTGAAAGACGGCGAAGAATTCCTGGCCAGCATCAAGCAAGGGAAATTGCCCTCGGTTGCCTTCTATAAGCCCGAGGGCAAACTGAATCAACACCCCGGTTATGCCGACGTCGCCGCAGGGGATGCGCATATCGCCGGCATTATCGCGGCAATTCAAAAAAGTCCTTTATGGCACAACACGCTGATTATCATTACCTATGACGAGAATGGCGGCTTCTGGGATCATGTGCCTCCGCCGAAGGGCGACCGTTGGGGGCCGAGCAATCGGGTCCCCGCCTTGATCGTTTCTCCGTATGCGAAAAAAGGCTATGTGGATCACACCCCTTACGACACGACCTCTATCCTGAAATTTATTACCCGCCGGTTTAAGCTGGAGCCGCTCCCCGGCATCAGACCCGCCCTGGGAGATTTAACGGGGGCTTTGCAGTTTTAACTGAACGGCCGCAGGATGACGTACCGGGGGCGAATTTCCTACGCCTCCCGCAACGTCAGCATTGGCGGCTGATTCAACACGTTGCGCAAGCCAAGCCAGCCGCCGATGAACGCGCATGCAGCGCCCCCTCCCATACCGGCCAGCCATACCAATGGATCGAAGCTCCATTCAAAATCAAACACGAATTTTGCCAGCGACCAGCCTACCGCCGACGCGCCGGTGGCAGCCAGCACGCCTGCCAGGCTGCCGATCAGCGCAAACTCGATCCATTGCGCCTGCGAAAGCTGGGCGCGAGTTGCGCCCAAAACACGCAATATGCCTGCCTCCCTGGTCCGCTCGTCCTGCGAACCGGCCAGCGCCGCATACAGCACCAGCACGCCTGATGCGAGTGTAAACAGGAAGAGAAATTCGACCGCAGTAATGACTTGATCGATCACATCCTGAATTTGCCTGATGATGCTGCCGACATCGATCACGGTCAGGTTGGGGAAGTCGCGCGTCAGCGTGTTGATGAACGCGGCGTGTGACGCCGGCAAGCGAAATGCGGTAATCCATGAGGTTCCCTTCCCCGGCGTTTGAAGCCTCTTTCTGAAATATCCCAACCGTTCTTAGGTAACAATACCATA
>JBIODP010000312.1:0-3234 GCA_044445195.1 Burkholderiales bacterium
CGCCAAGGCGCATCTGCGGCGCGCCGGGATTGCGCCGGCGCAGCAGTCGACGCCGTTGTTTACGATCGAGCACGACAGCATGCGCATCGCGGTCGATGGCGCTGCACTGCCGCTGACGCCGGTTGAATTCCGGCTGCTGGCCGAACTGATCGCGCATCCGGCCCGCATCTACACGCGCCAGCAATTGCTCGATTTCGCGCACGACGACCAGCGCGACATCAACGACCGCACCGTCGATTCGCACATCAAGAATCTCAGGCGCAAGCTGGCCGCGCGCCTGCCGGAGTGCGACTGCCTGCAATCGGTGTATGGGGTCGGCTACCGGTTTGAAATTCCGGTTTGAGAAGCTGATGACACGTTGGTTGACGCGGTGCATTTCTTTCTGCGCGAATGCGAATCGGGCAATGTGCTCGGCTGGCGTGCGACGAACGTATGATGTAGAGTAACGTGCGGCCGTTGGAAGTGTCACGGGTGGAGAAGGATGAAAGACTGTAGTCGGCCCAGACCGTGTAAAAACTCAAAATTCATCATCACGCGAATTTAACGCGTTCATGCACCGCGATCAAAGCCACCAGAACGACCCATATTGATCCATTTTTTGTTCGCCGCGCTCAACATTTTTCAGGCGTCGATCTCAAAACGGCTGCAAAGCGCTCCAAATCAGCTTGGTTTTCCAAGCAAAAGAGCCTTCAGGCCCTCATCGCTTGCATCAATTGGCCAATTCCCAATATTTGCATCACGCGCTTCAAATTGTACGCCAGCACATGCAGGCTCATTTCGGTGGCGACCCGTTTTAGTGTTCGCGTCAGGAAGTGCTCCGCGCCCATCCACGATTTGATCGTCCCAAATGGATGCTCGACAGTTTGGCGTCGAATGCGCATCGCGTCCGGGAAGTGATCCAGGCGGTTTTGCATGGCTTCGAGAACAGCCTCATCCTCCCAGCGCGTCACGCGTCGATTCACTGACGGAGTGCACTTTTCCTTGAGCGCACAATTCTTGCAGTCAGAACTCCAGTAGCGGTGGTTGGTCAGTCCACGCTCGACGGAGGAATAGCGCCAGATCAGACGTTGACCTGCCGGACAGCGATACTCATTCTTCTGCGCGTTGTAAATGAAATCGTCCTTGCCGAAGCGTCCGCTTGCCGTCGCGCCGGAGGTCACGGACTTGGCAACGATAGTCGTGATGCCGGCCTTGTCACAAGCGAGGATTTCTTCACTTTTGAAATAGCCTCTGTCGGCAATGGCGGTCAGCTTCTCCGTTCCCATGGCAGCACGCGCCTGTTCCGCCATGGACGACAATTGGCTCCGGTCGATACCTATGTTCGTCACCTCGTGCGCAACGATCAGATGGTGCTTGGCGTCGACTGCGGTCTGGACGTTGTAGCCGACCATTCCATTGCCTCTGGTCTTCATCGAACGCGAATCGGGATCGGTCAATGATATCTGTCCGTCCGGCGCATCCTTGAGCTGGACTTCGATTTCCTTGAGTACCTGCATTTGCTTCTTGAGCGCTTCTATCTTCTCTTGCAGCCGCGCTGTCCTCAGCTCCTTGACTTCCGGTTCCTGGCGATCGGCAGTGTCGAGCGCAGCGAGATACTGGCTGATGCTGATTTCAATCTCTTTCATCCGTCGCTGCAGCTTCGCGTCGGTGAAATTACGGTCACGGTTGTTGACCGCCTTGAACTTGCTGCCGTCGATGGTGACGAGCGCGTCGGAGAACAGATCAAACTTCTGGCACAGCGTCACAAACTGACGGCAAACATTGCGGATTGCTTTTCCATTGTCTTTGCGGAAGTTGGCGATGGTCTTAAAGTCAGGGGCCAGGCGGCCGGTCAGCCACATCAGTTCGACGTTGCGCTGTGCTTCTCGTTCAAGACGCCGGCTCGATTGAATGCGGTTCAGATAGCCGTAGATGTAGATCTTCAGGAGGTCTGCGGGATGGTAGGAAGGTCTGCCGGTTGCGGCGGGTTCGACGCCTTCAAATTCGAGACTGCCGAGATCGAGATTGTCAACGAACGCATCGACAACGCGGACTGGATTATGCTCGGTGACGTAGTCATCCAGGTGTTCGGGAAGCAGCGTACCTTGCGTGCGGTGCTCCCCTTGGACAAATCGCTTCATCTGCTTACCCCGAATTCTGATGAGATAGACAGTTAACGTTTCATGAATAATCTCGTTTACACTGGAGGTTAGAACAAACGAAATATTCCTTCTGCGCGAGTCGCGTTTTTACACAGTCTGGGCCGATGCTTGCCACTCATCAAGGCGCTTTCAAATTGCCAATGCCCGTCTTCGCCACAATTGATATGCCAAGAAACCGACTATGAAAGCATTAATTGTAAACACCACGATACCTGTCACTGATGGCCGGTGTGCGATATGGTGAATTTCAAACGGAATATAGATTGCGCCTGACAACGCGCCAATCCATTCTGCCCATTCAAATTCATGCCAGAGCCCATACGCTTCTACCATGCGTATTGAAGCGTAGCACATTGTCAATAGCAGAAATGTTTGCAGGTCGGAATCATGCAATACGTCGGCATAGTGCAACAAGATGGATGGATAACGTGCTCCCGGACTCATCCCCAAGTGTCCGATCAATTGCAGCGCTATGTGGCGGATGTCACGATGCAAAAGCTCCAGCAGGCCAATGCTTGCGGCAATCGCAACGATCCCCTTGAGAGCCTCAAAGATTGCAATGGAACGCAGAGTACGTCGCTCCGCTTGAAGAGGCTTGGGAATTTTTTGCAGCTCAACCATCTGGTAATACTCGATATGACATACTCGTTGCACCAAGTGAGCCGGCAATTTAAGCATGCATCATGATCCCACTGAGTGCTTCGAAGAGTGCCCAGACGGCAGGTTCACCCAGCGCAATTGCGACCAAAACCCATTTGACTAGCCGCGCCCCAGGCCTTCCTCTAGCAAGCCTCCAAGCCCCCCAAGCAACGAGCCATCCTAAAGCACCAAGCACAAACCCCAGCGGGTCCATCGGATCGGGCCGGCCCCTGCCCAAGAACATGCTCCTGACCGAGAAAAGTGCGAAGGCTGTCCCCACGCTTGCGAAAATTCCGGCCAGCGCCGCCAGCCCAAGCGCGCGGAAAAATCCCCATACCTTGTTTGGTTCCGCCATGAACCTCCACGTAGTCAGAGCTTTTTAAAACTATTGAAATGTTACAGCGACTGACGGCAATTGGCCGGGCACAGCCAGTGGCGCCTCCATCGAAAACAA
>JBIODP010000313.1:0-3230 GCA_044445195.1 Burkholderiales bacterium
ATACAGCACCGTTCCGGCCATTTCGCTTGGCTCGGCATGGCGTCCCATCGGCACCCGCGCTATCAAGGTGTCGTAAATTTCTTTATTGTCAAACAGGGCGCCGGCAAATTTGGTCTTGGTGAAACCGGGCAGCAGCGCGTTGACGCGAATTCCAAATGGCGCGCACTCCTTGGCGAAGGCTTTGGTCATGTTGACGATAGCGGCCTTGGTGATGGAGTAAATGCCCTGCATTAAGCCGGGCTGCAGGGCATTGATTGAGGCGGTATTCACTATCGCGCCGCCGCCGTTTTCCTTCATTAACTTGCCGCCTTCGACCGACATGAAAAAATAACCGCGAATATTGACGTCGGCTGTTTTATTGTAGGCGACCAGATCGGTATCCAGAATTGGGCCGAAGTACGGATTGGCTGCCGCATTATTGACCAGGATGTCCAGCTTGCCGTGCGTCTTCCTGATATGGGAAAACACGGCGGCAATATCCTCCATCGAACCAACGTGGCAGGCAAATGCTTCGGCGCTGCCGCCCTGCGCAACAATGGCGTCCGCAACCTGCTGACAGGCTTCCAGCTTGCGGCTGGAGACAATCACATGGGCGCCTTGCTCCGCCAGCAGCAGGGCGATTGCTTCGCCGATGCCGCGGCTGGCGCCGGTCACGAGGGCAATCTTGCCGTTCAAATCAAATAGTTTCGTTGTCATTTTCTTCCTCCGGAAATCTGTTTTAATATTTAGCGCATCGGTTTTAGCAAATCGATGCCGGTTTGGGTTAGCGCTCGTTCTCGATCAGGGTAACCGCAAGCTGCGCCAACTGTCCTGCCATCTTTCCCACTTGCACAGCCTGGTCGCTGGAAGCATTGCCATTTAGCGAACGTTTCATCACGCCCTGCACAATTGCCGCCAGCCGGAAAAAGCTGAATGCCAGATAGAACGGCCAATTATCGATAGCGTCGATACCGCGCAGCGCGCAATATTGGGCGACAAGAGCGGCCTCGGTCGGGATCCCCCATTCCTGGCGATTTTTGCCGGCCAGCCCGCAAACTTGCCCGGTAGAGGGCAAACGCAGACACATACATAAATAGGCCAGATCGGCCAGCGGGTGGCCGAGCGTGGAGAGTTCCCAATCCAGCACCGCCAGCACCTGTGTTTCGGCAGGATGGAATATCAGATTGTCGAGACGGTAGTCGCCGTGGACCAGGCTAGGTTGGCCGTCATCCGCCGGCATGTTGGCCGGCAGCCAGGTAATAAGCGTTTCCATGGCATCGAGGGTCTCGGTTTCGGCGGCGCGGTATTGCTTGGTCCACATGCCGACCTGACGCTCGAAATAATTGCCGGGCCGGCCGTAATCGCCCAGCCCGACTGCATTCACGTCGACATTGTGCAGCGTTGCCAGCACGCGTATCATTTCGCTGTATAGTGGCGCCCGTTGTTCCCGCGGGAGTTCCGGCAGAGCCGGATCCCAGAAAATTCTCCCCTGCACGAAACTCATTACATAAAACATGCTGCCGATGACCTCGGGGTCTTCGCACAGGTGATAGGCGCGCGCTACCGGCACCCCGGTATCTTTCAGGGCAACCAGCACACGGTATTCCCGATCCACCGCATGGGCGCCTTTGAGCAATGCTCCGGGCGGTTGGCGGCGCAATACATAATTGCCGCTTTGCGCTTTGAGGAGAAAGGTCGGATTGGACTGTCCCCCCGCAAATTTCTCAGCCGTCAGCGGCCCCTGAAAGCCATCGATCCTGGTTTCCAGATAGCTTGCCAGTTTGGATGTATCAAGATTTTTTACAGTAGTTGTCATTTTGTGTTGAGCCAATAAAGAACGCCGCCATGCCGCATTTCAGTTTTCAACAGCAGATCATGAACAATCATAAACGGCGCGGTAGTATTTTCAAAATTTATTATAATGATATATAGCTATAATTAGCAGTGATTCTTTAATGGTGGAGCATCATGCGATTAAACGAGGTGGATCTTAATCTGTTTGTGGTTTTCGAGACTATTTACGCCAAGCGCAATCTCACCCGGGCGGCGGAAGTGTTGTGTATTTCCCAGCCTGCGGTGAGCAACGCCCTGTTGCGCATGCGCAAGACCTTCAACGACCAGTTATTTGTCAGCACCCCTCAGGGCATGGTGCCTACCCCGGTCGCGGAAAACATAATCGGCCGCGTAGGAGAGGCGCTGCAAATGCTCAATGCCAGCGTCCAGGAGGCCGATCTGTTTCAGCCCGCTACCGCCCAAAAAGTATTCCGGGTCAGCATGAACGACCTGTCGGAGGCTCTATTACTTCCTGCGCTGGGTGAAATCCTGAAGCTGGAAGCGCCGGGCATCCGCATCGAGAGTTATTTCAGCAATCGCCGCAATTTCCCCGGCGAGTTGGCGGCCGGGGCGTTGGATCTGGCGATCGACACTCCGCTGATCGATGATCCGCAACTGCGCCATGGCCCGTTAAAGAGTGAGCGCTATGTCTGCATGCTGCGCAAGGGCCACCCGCTGGCCGACCAGGAGCTCACTTTGGAGAACTATCTGGCATTGGGGCATATTCACATTTCCAGCCGCCGCGAGGGGTTGGGGCAAGTGGACGCCGCTCTCAACAAACTGGGAAAGCCGCGCAAAATTCAAATGCGGGTGCAACACTATATGGTGGCGCCGTTGATCGCCATGCGCACCGACCTGGCGCTGACAGCGCCGCTGGGACTGGTGCAAAGCTACGACGCCATACAACTGGAGCTGCCGTTTGAATTGCCGGTCCAGGAATCGCACCTGTACTGGCACCGCAGCGCCGATCTGGATCAGGCTAATACCTGGCTGCGCAATAAGATGTTGGAGTTTATGCGGGCAGGGTAGAACACTATTTGAATCGGAGGGAATAAAACCATGATCAACAACACCATTAGCTATCAGGGCTATCTGGCCCGCGTCGAATTTGACCCGCGCGATGAAATTTTTGTGGGGCGCGTTCTCGGTATTAGCGACATCATCAGTTTTCACGGCGAAACGGTCACGGAACTGACTAATGATTTTCATCGCGCTATCGATCACTATCTGGCGGATTGCAAGGCATCCGGGCGCCAGGCTGAAAAGCCTGCATCCGGTAAGATTATGCTGCGCGTCCCGCCAGAGGTGCATGCTTCTGCCGCAATTGCGGCAGAAGCATCGGGCAAGAGCCTTAATCAGTGGGCGGCAGAAGCGCTGGAACATGCCGCTCATATATAACCTTAAATATAGCCTTAAGA
>JBIODP010000314.1:0-3215 GCA_044445195.1 Burkholderiales bacterium
TGATGTCGATGGCAAGCGGCGCCTGACCTGTTTGAATGTCTGCCTCGTTGGCAAACGCTGCGATCGCGCCGAATGCGGTGTCCAGCGCCGATCGAAGTCGATTCAGCGCCTCGTCGATAGCGTCGCCGGCCTCGATTGTTTCGACCTCCGCCGCAAGCCGTGCGACGTCGGTAAGCGACAAATTTCCGGCAACGCCTTTGAGCTTATGCAACAACATTCTCGCTTCCTTACGATCGGACGCAGCGTAATAGGTGGCGAGCTGCTTGCCGCAATCCGCAAAATCGATACAGAACTTGAGCAGAAAATTGCGATAAAGCGCCAAATCGCCCCATATGCTTAAACCCTTATTGACATCGATGCCGGGAAAATTCCTTTCATGACAGGGAACCGCTTCGGCAACCTGTTCGACCTCCTGCTGGTCTGCTGCGACAGACTCCGGTCGACAATGGGTCAGTTGCTGGATGGTCGCCATTAACTCATCGACGTTGAAAGGCTTGCTCACGAACGCGTTCATACCCGCCTTCAACGCGGCATCTTGTTGCGATTTGAATGCGCCGGCCGTGAGCGCGACGATAGGAAGATCCGCGAATTGCGGCGACGCCCGCAATTGCCGCGTTGTCTCATACCCATCCATTATGGGCATTTGCACGTCCATTAACACGATATCGACCTCATTCGGGTTGCTGCGCAGCCAATCGAGCGCGGTTCTGCCGTCATTCGCAAGACTGACGATGCCCCCGTCGCCTGAGACAATCAGCATGGCAACCTCGCAGTTGATTTCATTGTCGTCGACGATCAAAACACGCACACCGGGTATGCGCTTCACCTTTTGCCGGATCGGTATGAGATGACTGCTGGCCTGCTTGCTGCTTCGACGGCGCAACGCTTCAGCGGCGGCGTTAAAGAGCGCGGAACTGGTCACCGGCTTGCAAAGAATGCCATCGATGATATCAATGCGCGCTTGCTTAAACAATTCCTCGCGCGAAAACGCAGTCACCATCAGCACGATAGGCGCGGCTTCCAGTTGCAACGTGTCTCGAATCGTGATTGCGGTGGTCAGTCCGTCCATTCCCGGCATTTTCCAATCGAGCAATAAAACGTCAAAGGCACCGTGGTCTTCCAGCTTGGCGCGCACTTTCCGAATCGCCGCTTCTCCCGATTCCGCCTTAGTGACCGTCCAACCGATCGATCTGGCCGTCAGCATCATATTCTCTAGCGCAATTTCATTGTCATCGACGATCAATGCGTCAAGCGTTGCCATTTCGGGCGGCGCATATTCGGGGCTTTCGCACCAGTCGAACGGGACCGTGAACCAGAACTCACTACCCCGGCCCGGTTCGCTGATCACGCCGATTTCGCCACCCATCTTGTTGACCAGATGCCGGCAAATGGTCAATCCCAATCCCGTGCCGCCGAAGCGGCGCGTGGTAGAGGCGTCGGCCTGGGAGAATGCGGCAAAGATCTGGGTTTGCTTATCAATCGGGATGCCGATCCCGGAGTCGCTCACCGAAAAACGCAATGTGGCGACTTGGTCGTCTTGTGCGAGCAGGCTGATTCCCACCTTGATTGCGCCATGGTCCGAAAATTTGATCGCATTGCTGGTCAAATTGATCAAAATCTGTTCAAGCCGAAGCACATCGCCAAGCAGTTGGCCGTCTATGTCGGGTGGCGGAGAAATGACCAGCTCGAGATCCTTGTGTCCCGCATTCGCGGCCATGATGGCCGACAGATTATCAAGAATATCGATGATCCGGAACGGTGCATGCTCGATTTCCAGCCGGCCGGCTTCAATCTTGGAAAAATCGAGCACGTCGTTAATGATGGATTGCAGCGTGCGTCCGGCATTGCGTATTTTCTTTACCAGATCGGCGGAATCCTGTTCCAGTTGACGTTGTTCAAGCAGATAGGCAAACCCAAGAATCGCATTCATCGGAGTGCGTATTTCGTGGCTCATATTCGACAGAAAATCGGACTTGAGGCGGCTTGCCTGTTCCAATTGCTGGTTTTTTTCCGCAATTTCCCGTTGACGCTCGCGCAGTTGTTCAATCGCCTGTTCCAAATCGCCATTTTTCTGTTCCAGCGCGGACAACAATTCGGCACGGCTTGCCGCCAACTCTCGCGCAGCGCGTGCTTCGGTAGCCTCCAGTTCCTTGTTCATCAACTCCATGCGTATCCGGCGGCTTTCTTCTTCGAACTGCTTGCGGCGCAATTGCGCGCGCACACGTGCTTTCAGGACGTCGAGTTCATTCGATTTCAAGACATAATCGTCTGCGCCGGTGCTCAAACCCTCGATCATTGCCTCCCGATCTTCCATCGCAGTCAGCATGATCAGCGGAATGTCCCGCATGGCGGGCGATGCTTTGATGCGGCGACACGTTTCCGTGCCGTCAATTCCCGGCATGAGACGATCGAGCAAGATGCAATCGACCGTCTGCACCGAAAGCATATCGAGCGCCTCCTGCCCGGAGCGGGCCAGTATCACGTCATAGCCTTCTCCGCTCAGGGTGGAGTTCAGTTCTTGCAGGTAAGTCAAGCTGTCGTCTACCGCCAGAATTCTTTTTGGACTAAGCAAGCTGGTGGTTGCGCGCCGGCCGCCGTTATTGCCGATTTTTCGCAAGACCGCCGTCACGCGCGCTAAAATCATGTCAAGCGTCTCTTCTTTGCGGACGAAGGCATCCGCCCCGGAATCCAGTGCGCGTAGTTCTGCGTCATAGGATTCCGAACCGGTGAGCAAAATACAAGGGGTATGGCGCAAAGCGGCATCCAGGCGCATCTTGCGAACGACAGTTTGGCCGTCGATGCCTGGCAAAACGCCATCGACCACGATCGCTGCCGGACGATTTGCCGCCGCGCTACGCAATCCCTCTTCGCCGGTTGTTGCGCTTATTACGTCAAATCCTTGCTCTCGCAATAATTCGCCGAATCTTTCGCGGAAGGTTTCACTATCGTCGATCACCAGCACCGTTGGTCTTGCTCCCTGCTGCGCGCATTGGTCTTTCTGACGCGCGTCGCTCAGCAATTCACGGGCGCGCGCAACCACGTACTCCCGCTCATACGGCTTGCCGATATAATCGCTTGATCCGGTCAATAGTCCACGGATGCGATCCTTGACCTCGGCCTCGGTCGAAAGCATCAGCACCGGCAGATCGGCGCCGGCCGGTGTCGCGCGAAATTCCCTAAGCAGTTCGACACCGTCCCCATCCGGCAACAACACA
>JBIODP010000315.1:0-3211 GCA_044445195.1 Burkholderiales bacterium
ATAATAATATGACATCATTTCAATTAGGATGCTAATCATCAGTTACATTACCATCTGAATTTATATTAAAATGTGACGTGAAAACATTGCATGAAAATATTCGACGAAAGTGTTGGATGATACGCGATCCCAATTTTAATTTACCCAACAGGCACTATCAGCATATTATTGGATTCGCACGATGAGCGGAGCTGCAAACACGTCTCCGAGCGATCGTCACGAACACAACGTTCATCTGCACAGCGTCGACCGCGTCGGAAATATTTTCAATACGGCATCACAAAAACAGCCTGCAGGATTTGACGAGTGCGTGCCCTCGCTGCAGCGCACTATCAAGCATGCGCTGGATACCCTGCTGGCAGATCAGAAACCCGATGGTCATTGGATATTCGAACTCGAAGCCGATTCGACCATCCCGGCCGAATACATCCTGTTGACCCATTATCTCGGGGAAACGCCGGATGAGGCGCTGGAAGCCAAGATCGGTTCTTATTTGCGGCGGATTCAAAACCCGGACGGCGGCTGGCCTCTGCTTCATCAGGGCGAATTCAACATGAGTGCCAGCGTCAAAGCCTATTTTGCGCTCAAGATGATCGGCAACTCGCCTGACGACGAACATATGGTGCGCGCGCGCTCGGTCATACTCTCGCAGGGCGGCGCTGCGGCCAGCAATGTATTCACCCATATTCTGCTGGCATTGTATGGATTCATCCCCTGGCGCGCAGTGCCGGTCATGCCGGTCGAAATCATGCTGCTGCCGCGTTGGTTTCCGTTTCATTTGTCCAATGTATCTTACTGGGCTCGCACGGTAGTCGTTCCGCTGCTGGTGATCGGTGCGCTCAAACCGCGCGCCTGCAACCCGAAAGGCGTCACGATAGACGAGCTTTTTCTCGCCCCGCCTGACCAGACCGGGCTTACCCCCAGAGCGCCGCATCAAAGCCGGTTCTGGCACGCCTGCTTCCGCGGTATCGATGCCATCTTGAGGGTTCTTGAACCGCATTTCCCGAAACGCTTGCGGCAGCATGCGATTAAGCGCGCCGAAGCCTTCGTGCGCGAGCGCCTGAATGGCGAGCACGGTCTTGGCGCAATCTTCCCGGCAATGGTCAATACGGTGAAAATGTTCGAGGTACTGGGTGTTTCCCGCACCGATCCTGCCATGGCGACTGCCCGCCTTGCGATTGACAAATTGCTGGTGGTGAAAGAGCACGAGGCCTATTGCCAACCATGCGTCTCGCCCGTATGGGACACCTCTTTGATGTGTCACGTATTGCTGGAAACCGGCGACCCCGCTGCCATCGTCGCAGCCCAGCGCGGGCTGGAATGGTTGCGCCCTTTACAGATCCTCGATATCCGCGGCGACTGGATTTCGCGCCGGCCGGACGTGCGTCCGGGCGGTTGGGCCTTCCAATACGCGAACCCGCATTATCCGGATGTCGACGACACCGCAGTAGTGGCAATGGCAATGCATCGGGCGGCAGAAATTGAAGGGGAAAATCGTTTTCAGGAACCGCTCGCGCGTGCGACGGAATGGATCATTGGCATGCAAAGCAAGGATGGCGGCTGGGGCGCGTTCGAACCTGAAAATTCCAAGCATTATCTGAACAACATTCCGTTTTCCGACCATGGCGCCTTGCTCGACCCGTCCACTGCCGATGTCTCGGCCCGCTGCCTGTCGATGCTGGTCCAACTCGACCCCAGTCAGCGCGAACAACTGACGCACGGCCAGATTCAGACGCCTGCCGGACGCGCCCTCGCGTATTTGCTCGCCGACCAGAAACCCGACGGCAGTTGGTACGGACGTTGGGGCATGACTTATATTTACGGCACCTGGAGCGTATTGTGTTCTCTTAACATGGCCGGCATCAAGCACGAGGCGCCGGCCATGCGGCTCGCTGCCGACTGGTTGATTTCAATTCAGAATGCCGATGGCGGCTGGGGCGAAGACGAAACGAGCGATAACCTTGCCTATCACCATTTTGACCCCGCTGAAAGCACCGCCTCGCAAACGGCCTGGGCTCTTCTGGGACTAATGGCCGCAGGCGTCGTTAGTCACCCTGCTGTTGAGCGCGGCATCCAGTACCTGATCGACCATCAGGGCAACGACGGCCTGTGGGATGAGGCGCGGTTTACCGCCACGGGTTTCCCTCGCGCATTCTATTTGCGTTACCACGGGTTTTCAAAGTTTTTCCCACTTTGGGCGCTAGCCCGCTACCGTAATCTCAAGCAGCAGGGCAGCAGTACCATCGGCTTCGGCATGTGATGCCGCAACCGGAGTCAGCGCTGCCGATGCTACCGGTACTGGTAGTCAGCGGCCTCGGTTTCGAAGCGCAGATCGCAGCAGGCGAAGGTATCGTATCAGTATGCGGGGTCGGATCAGCCTCGCTCGCCTCACGACTGGCCTCTGTTGCGGCACAGGGTTGCAGCGGCATTCTCAGTTTTGGCACGGCGGGCGGACTTGCGCCGACATTGGCGCCGGGCGACTGTGTGCTGGCCGACACGATAGTCGATGGTGCACAGCATTGGAACAGCGATGCAGCCTGGCTGAACGCATTGCATAGCCTGCTGCCCAAGGCGCGGCGCGGAGCGCTTGCCGGCGTCACCCAGCCGGTGATCAGCAGTGCCGCCAAGGAGCATTTATGGAAAGAATCAGGTGCGCTTGCGGTCGATATGGAATCGCATTGGGCGGTTCAGGTGGCGCAACGCTATAACGTCCCATTCGCTGCCTGCAGGGTCATCGTCGATCCCGCGCAACGGAGCCTGCCCTCAAGTGCGACGGCGGGGTTGCAGCCTGATGGGCGCACCGCGATCCTGCCTGTGTTGCGCGCCTTGGCCGCGCATCCCGGCGAATTGGCCGCCTTGCTGGCATTAGCCCTCGACGCGCGGGTTGCGCGGAACAGCCTGAAACGGATACGCGCGAGCGTGGGCGTGAGGTTTGCCAAGCCAATGTGAATAATTTATAAGGTACCCCCCGGCTTTGCCCTGATCGTTTCCCACAAGTCAGTGGCGCCGGTTTGCACCCCTCGCCCGCTCGCGCTGATCATTACCCACATGACAGCCAAAGCGGGAAATGAAACAAACTCGCCTGCGGCTCAGACAAGTTTCATTCCTGATCCGCTTTGACCGCCATGTCGGCGGCAGCGGGCACGGATGCTGGGTCGCGTGGGGTCTGGGAGTTTGAGACCTCTGGCTGCGCGATTACGCCGCACAGCTA
>JBIODP010000316.1:0-3164 GCA_044445195.1 Burkholderiales bacterium
CCTCCTACCCTTTGTATGAATACCCTTACGTTCCGCCTACGGTGATCGTCGAGCCGTCTGAAGAGACGATAGTGGCTCCTTCAACTACGCCATCTCCGGCAACCTGGTACTACTGCGACTCGGCCAAAGGCTACTATCCTTACGTGAAGCAATGCCCGGAAGCATGGCGCGCAGTCCCTGCTACGCCGCCTGGACAGTAGCATTCATTTGACGTAGCTATTCAACTGCCAGCGCGAACCGGGTAGGTTAGGGCTGAAAAGCCCAACCTACCCGCTTGCAGACGCTATCTTTCCCCAAAACGCACTCCGCACGGTGTCAGGGATGCGCCTTCCCGGCGTCTCCCGCGATGACCACGGTCAGTCTGGCTGGGTCGATCGCCCGGCGGAAAGCCGCACTGACCTGTTCGGCGCTAAGCGCATTGATCTTGTCTTCATATTCTTTGCTCCAGGCATAGGTGCGTCCCAGATAGAGATAGCTTACCCAGCCGCGGGCCAAAGCGCCGTCTTGCGCCCGGGTCTGCATGCGTTGCTGCATCAACCCCGACTTGGCGCGGGCCACTTCTTCCGCGCTAAAACCGGTATTCAATACGCGCACCAATTCCTCTCTGACGGCGGTATCGAGTTTTGCCAAATTTTGCGGTGCTGCAATGGCACTGATGCTGAAGCTTCCGGCACGGTCGATCACTCCCGCTTCCAGCGAGGATGAACCGCCGTACGATAAGCCGTCTTTCTTGCGTATGCGCTCCATCAAACGCGAATCGAGCCCGGCGCCGCCGCCGAAAATATAGTTGGCAAGCGCCAGCGCCGGATAATCGGCGTCGGTGTCGGCCAGATTGAGATTCATATGCGCGGTATAGAAGCCGTTTTCCTTATCCGGCGTATCGATATTTTTGTGGAGCGGGCCAATGTCGGCATAACTTCGCGTAATGCGGGCATAAGGCGCGGCACTTTTCCAGTTTGCCAGCGTTTCATCAAGCACCTTGACAATTGCCGGAGCATCGAAGTCGCCGACAATAGCTAACTCGCCGTTTGAAGCGCCGTAAAAATCCCGGTAAAAGGCCTTGATGTCTGCGAGCTTTGCCGATTTTACTTCAGCAATATTCTCGTCGAGTGTTTCGGCGGCACGCCAGTCTCCCTTTTGATAGTGATTGAAATGTTGACCGATTTCCTGTTCGGCCAATGCGTGCGGATCATTACGGGTCGACTCCAGAGCGACCAGCGTCTGCTTGCGCAGTTGCTCAAACTCAGCGTCGGGAAAACTCGGCTCCGTCAATATTTTCGATGCCAGCCGCAAGGCCGCAGGCAGATTGGCTTGCGTGGTTTCAAAATGAAACATATCCCCGGTCATCTTGAGTTTTTCCATTTCGTCAGCCAATTGTTCGCGCGTAAACTCTCGATTGCCGCGCAATAACATTTGTCCGGTGAGGACGGAGATGATTTTCTTGCCAAACAAACTCTTTTCATCGCCCCAGTGCAATTGCAACGACACCGACACGGTTTCACCGCGGTTTTTCTTCGGCAGCAGCGCAACTTGCAAGCCGCCGATTTTTTGATGGAGCGTCCGCGCATCGATATTCGCCTGCGTTGGATTAAACGCTTCGGCATTCAACGCCGGTTGTACCGGCTTGTAGTCTTTCATCACTTCGGCTACCGGCGGCGCCAGCGGAATCTCAGCGCGTTGCGGCTGTTCTTCCGACAGGAACAGGCCGACCGTGCGGTTGTCGCGTTTGAAGTATTTTTGGGAAACCGCGGCAACCTGATCCGCCGTCACGTTGGCGATGGCATCGCGGAAATGAAATAGCAAGCGCCAGTCGCCCAATGCTATCGTATCCGAGAGCACCAGGCCGACTTCCTGCGGATTGTTCAGCATTTTCTCGACCAGGTTCAAATCGTTGCGGCGCACGCGGTCAATTTCCTCCTTGGTGGGCGGTTGCTTGTAAAAATTTTCAACCGCAGCTATCAGCGCATCGCGCACCGGTTCGATGGGCTCGCCCTTTTTCACTACCGCCACGATCATTTGCAGGCCCGGCGCATAACCGTTCAGTTCCTGACTGTATACCTGGGCCGCCAGACCGGTTTCAACCAGTTGCTTATGCAAGCGCCCATTAGGCGTATCGGTCAGGATTTCGGCAGCGACCGACAACGCATCGCTATCGGCGTGCAACGCGCTGGGAACCTTGTACCCCACTTCGACCAACTGTTCGTCACCCTTGCGCCGCACGATGAAGCTACGCTCGCCGTCTTGCGTCGGCTCTACCGTCCAGAATACCGGCCGGCTTTGCTTCGGCTTGGGCAGCTTGCCGAATGCATGGGTTATCCATTGCAAGGTCTTGGCCGGGTCGAATTTCCCGGCTATCAGCAGCACGGCGTTATCCGGTTGATAGTACAGGCGATAAAACGCTTGCAGGTTTTCAATTTTGACATTTTCAATATCGCTGCGATTGCCGATGGTAGCCTTGCCGTAGCTGTGCCAGCTGTAAGCCATGCTTTGCATGCGCTTCAGCATGACGCTGGACGGTGAATTTTCGCCGCTTTCAAATTCATTGCGCACCACTGTCATTTCCGAATCGAGGTCCTTGCGCGCAATATTGGAATTCACCATGCGGTCGGCTTCCATGTCGATCGCCCATTTCAGGTTATCGTCGCCGGCCGGGAATACTTCGTAATAATTGGTGCGGTCCAGCCAGGTGCTGCCGTTCGACTGCATGCCCCGGCGATTGAATTCCTGATCGATGTTCGGGTAGCGTGGCGTACCCTTGAACATCATGTGTTCCAGCAAATGCGCCATGCCGGTCTCACCGTAATTTTCGAAACGCGAACCGACCAGATACGTGACATTGACCGTGACGCTCGGTTTGGAGGCATCGGGAAACAGCAACACTTTCAAGCCGTTATCAAGCCGGTACTCGGTTATCCCCTCGGTTGCCGTCACCTTGACGACGCCTTTTGGCAACACCTGAGCGGCGGCAAGTTGCGATACGGCCCATAGCAAGGTCGTTAACAGAATCGCGGTAAGCTTGCGGGTATTGACATGCGCCATTTTCATTCCTTCTTGGTAAGTCTGAATAAATAAGCTTAGTGAATAGGCTTAGTACATAAACTCAGTAAATAAGTTCAGTGAATCAGTGAATCAGTGAATATAGGGAAAGCGACACGCTGTGGAAC
>JBIODP010000317.1:0-3158 GCA_044445195.1 Burkholderiales bacterium
CCGACCAGGAGCAGCCGTTTGCGCAAAACATGCTCGGCTATCTATATGCGCAGGGTTTGGGCGTGCAGCAGGATAACGCGCTGGCGTTGGCGTGGCGGCGCAAGGCGGCGCAGCAGGATTTGCCGGAGGCGCAATTCGATCTGGGAGCCATGTATGAAAAAGGGCAGGGCGTGCCGCAGGATTATGCGCTGGCGGTGCAGTGGTACCGGCGCGCAGCCGCTAGGGGATATGAGCCTGCGCAACAGAGTCTGGATCGATTTATGAATAAGTGAAGGGGTGCTGCTCAGAAGCCATGTTGTCAATAAATGGCCTGTTTGTCATGTAATCTTCGCAATTAATACATAATGTCGATACTCTTCGCGAATGGGCGTTCTCGGGCTGTGCATCGTTTGGATATCACAGCGGTTCCCGCGCATGCGAGAGCCGGTATCATGGCGGCGCCGCGCAGGCCGTTACGCGCAGTACCTGCGCACCGGCCGACCAGTCGTCTGCAATTAGCCGCTCTCCATATGTTTTCAATGGAAGGCTTGGTCTGCGTTGACGTCTTTTGATTTGATTTTGAAAGGAATGCGATGCTGCCCGTTCGCAGTAACAGCAGTAAATCTATCGGGTTCAAGTCCCGTCCGAGGAGTTGTCCGTACGCCTCGGTAGTATGAGGAAGCGGCGTCGTGGTAACACGGGGTCGCGAGTTTCCAAACAGCAAGAGAACAGGCCGTAACGCAAGTGAACCTATAAGTAGCCTCGTTAACAATAACGGAGAAGCCGACCCTGTGGTCAGGAGGGGAAGGCCGTTGGATGGATGCTGAAATAACGGAAGTAGCATTCATCGACTCCCGGGGTAGCAGGGATGGCATGTTCTCGAAGATTTACCGCCCAGTGCTGGAGACCCGTTACGGTGGTGGGGAGGCCATCGGCTGGTGCGTATAAGGAAACGAAAGCGCGGCAGGCCGTAGCGGGAGTCGGAGGGGTTCATAGTACCGTTTGAGACCGAGGGACAACATAACCCCGGTCGAGGGAAGGAGCCCTGCTTTGTTCATGCAACCAACGAGTGGAAGAAAAGGGGATTGCCAAAGATGCTAACCACCCCCGAGGTTATCAGGAACTACAGAGGAAGCTCTATACCAAGGCCAAGCAAGAACCGGCCTATCGCTTCTATGCACTATATGACAAGGTATGGCGGGCAGACATCCTCATGTTTGCTTACCACCTTGTTCGCGCCAACAAAGGAAGTCCCGGCATTGATGGGGCCGACTTCGAGGACATAGAGCAAATGATGGGGATAGACACGTTTTTGTTGGAACTTGCCCAAGACCTGAAAGACCAGACCTACCAGCCAAGTCCGGTACGGCGCGTCATGATTCCCAAAGCGGACGGCAGCCTGCGTCCACTCGGGATACCGACGATTCGTGACCGGGTAGCCCAAATGGCGACCAAGCTCATCATCGAGCCGATATTTGAAGCCGACTTCTTCCCGAATTCCTATGGATTCCGGCCAAAGAAGTCAGCCCACGATGCCGTCGATGAAATAGCGAAATCGCTCAATTATGGTTACACCCATGTAATTGACGCCGACCTGTCGAAATACTTTGACAGCATTCCTCACGCCAAACTGCTGGCTGTCGTCGCCGAGCGCATTGTTGACGGGGCGATTTTGCACCTCATAAAACAATGGCTCAAAGCGCCGGTCATCGAAGAGGATAAGGACGGCACCAAGAGAAATGTAGGCGGCGGCAAAACCAACAGCATCGGCACGCCGCAAGGTGGCGTCATTTCACCGCTGCTGGCCAACTGCTACCTGCATCTTCTGGATCGGATATGGGGCAGGCATCAACTGGACAAGAAACTGGGCGCACGGATCGTTCGCTATGCGGATGACTTCGTGGTGCTGTGCAAAGGCGAAGTAGATGCGCCGCTGGCGCGGATACGACACGTACTGGATCGTCTTGATCTCACGCTCAATGAGGCCAAGACCCACATCGTCGATGCGCGGCAAGAAAGTTTCAACTTCCTGGGTTTTGAAATCAAGGTGAGCAAGAGTTGGAGGTCGGGCAAGCGTTATGCGCATGTGTGCCCGGCGCCGAAATCTCTTGCGAAAATCAAAGAGCGCGTAACACGGTTGACGGCAAGGGAACGCACTACGATCCCGCTGGAAGATATTGTTGGCAGTGTCAACGCCACCCTTCGTGGGTGGGTGAACTACTTCCATTATCGCAATTCCAGTCATGTCTTGGAAAAGGTGCGCACGCATGCGGAACATCGCGTGCGAACGCACCTGATGAAACGGCATAAGGTCAAGGATCGTGGCACTGGAATATGGCGCTACCCGAGTCCACAGCTTTATACGCGTTATGGGCTATACAAAGTACCAACAACGGCGGGCTGGAAATGAGCGCATGCCTTGATATGAAGAACATCGGAAAGCCGTGTGCGGGAAAACTGCATGCACGGTTTGATGAGGGAGGGCTGCCGAGAGGCTGCTCTCTACTCTACCCATTTAAAGAAAGAAGGAAGGTTGTTGCATCGTTACCGATTTCGCCAATACTGCTTGAAGATATCATCGGTCAACACAAGTGTTTTTTTTTGACGGACGCCGGCCGACGACCTTGCCGGGAGTGTTTCATTTGCACAGGGATGCGCGGCCGTTTTCCCAATCGCTTCCTTCACAATCACCCAGCGTCCGCCGATATTTTCCCATTCCAGCGTTTTATCGACTTCATCGCGATAGGAATCGCCGCGATAGCTTTGATGGAACGCGGCGCTCGCGTGAGTCGCATCCTGGACGGCATATTTTATCCCGCTAATTGCCACGCTAATATGTTTATGGCCGGTTAGCCTGGCCCTGCGTTCTGCGACCCATTTTTGGTGGCTGGTTTCCTGGTTGGGGCGGTAGGCCAATGCGTAGGTGTCCAGATAGGCTTGGACATTGCGCGCCGACCAGGCATTGCCCCACGCGGACAACGCCTCTGCAATGGTCTTTTGTTGCATGGCTACCTGATTAGCCGCGACAACACTGACCGGCGCCGAGGCATCCCAGGAAACAGTTGCCGGCGTGTTCGTTTCAGCAGTATCCGGCGGCGGGGCCGATGCCTGCGATATTGCATCCTGGGTCGACATAGTCTGCTGCGCAGGCTCTTTCAATGGCTGGATCTGGGCGTTCG
>JBIODP010000318.1:0-3142 GCA_044445195.1 Burkholderiales bacterium
GATCACGATGGATTGTTCTATGCATTATTCCAAAAAATGGCGGTTTAACCCAGATTGAACTACGTGATACGACGATTTTTTCAACCCCTCCATGGCGGATCGCTGGCAATGCGATTGTTTGCCTTGCCGTTTTTGCTGTCGTTGTCGCTATCATTTTCGTTGTTGCTGTCATTGGCGCCTGTATCGGCCCATGCCTCCGAAGATATTGAGATCGCCCAGGCGCATCTGGAAAATTCGGAAGAAGGCTATCGGCTCTCCGCCACCTTTGTCTTCGATCTTAATCGCAATCTTGAGGATGCGATCAATCATGGCATTCCGCTGTATTTCACGACCGAGGTGCAAATGACGCGGCCGCGCTGGTACTGGTTCGAAGAAACGGCCGTCAATACGCAGCGCACCGTCAGAATTTCCAAGAACCTGCTGACCAACGAATATCAGGCGACGATACTCGGCGGCGTTCAGCGCAGCTTCAGCACGCTGGACGACGCCCTTGCGCTGTTGCGCAGGCCCAGCCGCTGGGTGGTGGCCGAACGCAATGCGTTGAGTTCCGGCGCAACCTACCATGTTGCCGTCCGCATGCGCCTCGATCTTGATTATCTGTCCAAGCCGATTCATCTCAGCGCATTGAACAACAGCGACTGGCGTCTTGCTTCCGACTGGAAAACCTTTCTTTTCAGGGTGGAATAGCAGTGGGGCGAATTTTGAAGTATTTGCTGTTGCTGGGTGGCCCAGTCTTCGGCATCATGTTGTTTCTGCTGGTCTCGGCCTCCGACAAGTCTGCGTCTTTCGAACGAAGTTATCCGTGGCTATTGGGACTCAATGCGCTGTTCGCCGCGGCGTTGCTGAGCTATGTCGCGTCGCTCATCGTTCGTCTTTACCGGAATTACAAGCAGGGCAAATTCGGGTCCCGTCTGATGGCGCGCCTGGTGTTGCTGTTTGGGATCATCGGCGTCCTGCCCGGCACAGTGATCTACGTGGTTTCAGTGCAATTCGTGTCTAACTCGATCGAGTCCTGGTTTGACGTCAGCGTCGAGTCGGCGCTGGAGTCGGGCTTGAATCTGGGGCGTGCCGCCATCGATTCCCAGTTAAACGGCTTGCTGGCGAAGGGCCGCAGCGTGGCATTGGAAATAGCCGACATGTCGGATGAAGCACAGACCATGCAGCTTGCCAGGCTGCGCGACGCCAACCTGTTGCAGGAAGCCAGCATTATTACCGCCAGCGGCCATGTGGTTGCCAGCGTGGGGGGCAAGATCGGCAGGCTGGCGCCGGATTTGCCGACTCCGCTGATGTTGAGGCAAGCCCGCATGACGCGCGGCTATTCGGCGCTGGAGAGCGTCGACAGCATGCGCGAAGGCCCCACCGACGACGCGAGCGACTTGCGCTTGCGCGTCGTGATTTCCATTCCCTCTTCAAGCCGTGAATTGTCGGCGCAAGGCGATTCCCGCTTCCTGCAGTTATTGCAACCGGTGTCGGCCAATCTGGCCATCAATACCAGGGCGTTAAGTGAAACCTCGCGCGAATATCACGAGCGTTCGCTGGCGCGAACCGGCCTGCGCAAGATCTACATCGAAACCTTGACCCTGACGCTGCTGCTGGCCATATTTTTCGCGATTGCGGCGGGGTTCCTGATGGCGACCAATCTGGCCAAGCCGCTGTTGCTGCTGGCGGAAGGAACCAAAGCAGTGGCCGAAGGCAATTTGTCGCCCCGGCCTATCGTCGAGACGTCGGACGAGTTGGGCACGCTGACGCAATCGTTCAATACGATGACCAAACAGTTGTTCGATGCGCGCGCGTCGGTCGAACACAACCGGGCCGCGCTGGAAAATGCCAAGGCTTACCTGGAATCGGTATTGGCGAACATGTCTGCCGGCGTGATGGTCATGGATAGCCAGTTCGTGCTGGTAAGCTGCAACGAATCCGTCGAACGCATCCTGCAGCATGAATTTGAAGCTTATCTCGGCAAACCGCTGGCGGAAATCTCCGAGCTACAACTATTTTTTTCGGCCATCATGCAGGCCTTCTCCGAACAAAGCGCCCAATCGGCAGCCGACGCCGCCGAGGCGCATCTGCATTGGCAGCATCAAATTGAAATTCCCCGCGCCGAGGGCGCCGCGGACGACGCCGACAATCCCATCACGCTGCTGGCGCGCGGCTCGCGCCTGCCGGTTGCGAGCAGCACCGGCTACCTGGTGGTGTTCGACGATATCTCCGACGTCATTTCAGCGCAACGCTCGTTCGCCTGGGGCGAGGTCGCGCGCCGCCTGGCGCATGAAATCAAAAATCCGCTCACCCCGATTCAGCTATCGGCCGAGCGCCTGCAAATGAAACTGACCGCCAAACTCTCGCCGCCAGACGCCGCCATGCTGGATAAAAGCACGGCCACCATCGTCAACCAGGTGGCCGCGATGAAGCGCATGGTGGATGACTTCCGCGAGTATGCGAAAACTCCGCCTGCGGTATTATCCCCATTGGATCTGAATGCGCTGATTGAGGAAATTCTCCATCTTTATCTCGTCGGCGATGAGCGTGACGTCATTCATGCAAAATTGGCGCCAGGCTTGCCCTGCATACTGGGGGACGCCACGCAATTGCGTCAGGTGATTCATAATCTATTGCAGAATGCGCAGGATGCGGTCAGCGATAGCGTAGAGTACTGGGAGGACGCGCAAATCGAGCTGGTTACGGAAGAAATTCGCTATAAAGGGCCCAAAGATGAACTCTGCACGGCGGTTCGCATAACGATCACCGACAATGGACCGGGATTTTCACCTAAAATTTTAGCGCGGGCGTTCGAACCTTATGTCACCTCGAAACCGCGCGGCACCGGATTAGGGCTGGCAATGGTGAAGAAAGTTATCGATGAACATGGAGGACGGATCGATATTCAGAATCGACCGGAAACAAATGGTGCAAAGGTGTCAATTTTGCTGTTAAAGTTAGCACCCGGCGATGCAATTGAAACGATGAAGGCATGCACACATGGCTAATATCCTGGTAGTTGACGATGAAATGGGGATACGGGAACTGCTCTCGGAAATTCTGGGCGACGAGGGGCATGTCGTCGCTACGGCGGAAAACGCACAGCAGGCGCGCGAATTGCGGGCGGCCGGCGCCCCCGATCTGGTATTGCTTGATATATGGA
>JBIODP010000319.1:0-3123 GCA_044445195.1 Burkholderiales bacterium
CAGTACGAGTTGCACATCGACGCCAGCATAGGCATTTCGATTTACCCGGAAGATGGCTTGGATGCGGCCTTGTTGACCAGTTATGCCGATGTGGCGATGATGCGGGTTCAACAAAGCGGTGAAGCCGGTTTTCTATTCTACAGTCCGGAAATGAATCAACGCGCGAAGGAGCATTTGCGCATCGAAGGCGAGTTGCGCCACGCGTTGACGGCAGGCGAATTGGAACTGCATTATCAACCCAAAGTAAGTTTGCGCAATGGCCGCATTGTTGGCGCCGAAGCATTGATTCGATGGCGGCATCCTGAACGCGGCCTGATCGCCCCGGGTGTATTCATCCCCATTGCCGAAGATACCGGATTGATCATGGAAATCGGCAGTTGGGTGATAGACGAGGCATGCCGTCAAATCAGCCAGTGGCAATCCAAAAATATGAGCATGCCGCCGATTGCCATCAATCTCTCGGCACGGCAATTCGACCGCAATCTGCCTTCACGCATTCAATCCACGCTTGAACGCCATCAAGTCAACCCTGAACATCTGAAACTGGAAATTACGGAAAGTTTGCTGGTGCGCGGAGCGGAAAACGTCATACCGATCATGAACCAATTGGTCGCGATGGGTTTGGCGCTGGCACTGGACGACTTCGGCACTGGATACTCCAGCCTTGCCTATCTCAAAAAATTTCCTATCAGCACACTCAAAATCGATCGTTCTTTTGTTATCGGCTTGCCGCACGACCCAAACGATTGCGCAATCGCACGGGCCATAGTGACGATGGCTTTGAACCTGAAGCAAGAGATCGTCGCCGAAGGTGTTGAAACGCTGGAACAAATGACTTTTCTGCGGGATTTGGGATGCGATCAGTTACAAGGATTCTTGTTCAGTCAGCCGGTTCCGGTTGCCGAATTTACCGATATGGTTACGCGTGGAGCGCGGCTCGCCATTGATAAATAAAGGGAAGAAAATAGCGCTACTGTATGCAAAAATTGGGTCTTATCGTGATTGCCTCAGCGTGCTTCTTTTATAACACCAACAGTTTTGACGTCTTCCGCATCGCTGGTATAGCCCCCGCCCAGCGCCATGGTCAGCGCAATCTCCGTATCGATTTGCTGGTTGCGCAGTTCATTCAGCTTGCCTTGTTCCAGCAGCACCGGAAGCTTTGCTTCCATGGCCGTCACCTTGTCGGCCAAGCCGTTCCGGTAATGAGCCTCGGCGCTGTCTTGCGAGACAGCGGATGCTTTCAGTTTGGCGTCCTGAATTTGTACCTGCCTGCTCAAACTCTCCAGTTCGATGCCGTCCTGGGCGACTTCCCGCACGGCCTCGACTATGGACTGGTTATATTGCGCGATCAGCACGTTGCTTTGCGTTCGGGCATTAGCCAGCCCGGCATTGAGACGGCCGCTATCGAAGATGGGCAATGACAGCCCCGGAATCAGGTTGACCTGCTTGCTTGAACTGTGCAGCAGATCGTCGAGATGCAAGGCGTCAAGTCCGTAAAAGGACTTGATGTCGACACTGGGATAGAAAGCAGCCTTGGCAACGTCGATTTGCCGCTGCGAAGCCTGAACGGTCCAGCGCATTGCCTGCAAGTCCGGCCGCCGCGCAAGCAGTTCGTAGCCTAGCGTCGACGGCAGCGCGCCTGCGCTGTCCGGCAGCGACAGCGGTTTGATGACAGGGAGCTTGTCGGGGCCGGCTCCCAGCAGGGATCGGAGCGTTTCGCGCAACATCGAAATTCTGCTGTGCGCGGCACTGATCTGTTTATCGAGTTCCAGTTTATGCGTGCGCGCCATTTCAGTTTGCGTGACAGACTCAAGCCCGCGTTCGGCGCGGGCGGCATGGGCTGACACCATGTCGGTCTCGATGCCTTGCGCCTGCTCAAGCAGACCCAAGGCCACATACAGCGCCTGGATGTCGAAATAGACTTGCGTCACCCGCGCCGATAATATTAATTCAGTCTGCGCTGCTTCTGCCTGACGCGCATTGCGCATGCCCAGTGCGGCATCTACCTTGGCCCGCTCCTTGCCCCAGAAATCGAATGAATATTCGGCTGACAGGCCAAGCGTTCCTTCGGTATACCAAGGCCCTGTGAAGCCTTCGGCGGGAATATTGTGCGAAAACGGCCCAAGGTAGCTATTGGCGGAGATATCCTGCCGGTCCACGGATGCCGAGAAACCCACCAGCAGACCCCTGGTTGCATCGGTCAGCGAGACCTGCGCGCGGCTGGCGGCGATCCGGCTGGTTGCCACGCTCATGACCGGCGCGTCTTTCAGCGCCTGCTCAATCAGCGCGTCAAGTTGGCTATCGCCGTATCGGTGCCACCATTGCGCCTGCGGCCAGCCATCGCGGGACAGCTTGATATCCTCGGCCAGGCGTATCTGTTGGACGTCGATCTGGGCCAGCGGCGCAGGGCCGTCGCGCATCATTGCGCAGCCGCCGGTGGCGAGCAATAGTGTGCCGGCCAGCATAGGCAGCAGCGGTTTATAAAAGCGAAGGTGATGGAATTTCATTGGTTTCATGGTAGTTATGCTGCGTACCTTGCTTATTTTGATGCTTATTTCGATGCTTGTTTTCATGCCTGTTCCTGCACCGATTGGAGCCGGCGGCCGAGCTGCCCAAGGCGTTCGCGGATGGCATGCATGGCGCCGGCAATCTCGTCGATCTGTTGCGGAATGGCAGCGCCACTGTCGCGAGCCTGTGCCAGGGCGGCATCAAAACCGGCAATGACGGCTGACAGCGAATCGATTTGAGCGGAGGAGGACTGTTGTTCGAACTCATTTGCCAATTTTTCCAGCCGCTTGGCTGCGGCCTCCCTGAATGCATGGAAAGCGTTCACAAGCGGGTCTGGAAGCTTCGGCCCCGTGTGTTTCAGCAAGGTATGCAGCCAATTGACCGCAAACAACACCTCCTGGGCCTGGGCGAACCAGGTCTGCATGTCTACCGTGACGCTGTCGCGCTCATAATGCCAATCGGGTTCCAGCGCTACCCTGGCTTGCATCTCGCGGTTTTGAGCGAGCAAGGTCCAGCTTCGCAAGCGCGCCTGGTCTACTTCCCGCCGCTTTACCGCTTCATTTTCAGTATCGCGACCGGCTCGCGCCAATCCGGCAATGCTGCGCAGCAAGCGCG
>JBIODP010000320.1:0-3112 GCA_044445195.1 Burkholderiales bacterium
ATGCCGCCGGCCTTGGGGGTCAGCAAAATTTTTGCGCCATATACGGCCATGCTCTGGCGACGCTCCTCGCTGAGGTTTTCCGGCATCAGCAACAGCATTTTGTAGCCGCGTAGCGCCGCTACCATGGCCAGCGCTATACCGGTATTGCCGCTGGTTGCTTCGATCAGGGTATCGCCGGGCTTGATGTCGCCACGCTCCTCGGCATGGCGAATCATGGACAACGCCGGCCGGTCTTTCACCGAGCCGGCCGGGTTATTTCCCTCAAGCTTGCCGAGTATCACGTTATTACGATGGCGCGCCTCTTCGCCGGGAATATGCTTGAGCTGAACCAGCGGCGTATTTCCTATGGTGTCTTCAACAGTCAGGTATGGCATAAAGTCGCAATCATTGCTTTCGATAAGCGGACATTTTAATCCGGGTTGCTATTTTGCGTTTGGGTTGGCCTGGCCGTTGACGGTCAGCCCTGCCTGCGATAATTTAACCGCGCTCTTCGCGCCAACCCCCTTTACGCGCCGCATGAAATCGGCCCAATCCTTGAAGTCACCGCTATTCTTGCGTTCGGCAAGGATGGTTCTGGACATTTTGGGGCCGATGCCCTTCACGCCATCAAGCGCCGACTGGTCTGCCTTGTTGGCCTCGACTTGCGCAAAGGCAAGACCCATCGTGACAATGAAAGCAGCCAAAGCCAGCAGTATTTTTTTGATCATGGCGTAAACAGTTCTTCTTTCGTTACCGTCGCGGTGCCCAATTTACCGACCACAATGCCGCCGGCGCGATTCGCCAGCGCTGCCGCCTCTTCCATCGGCATGCCGCTGCCAAGCATGACGGCCATCGTTGCAATCACCGTGTCGCCCGCGCCGGAGACATCGAACACCTCGCGCGCCATCGCTGGAAAGTGGCTGATCCGTTGCTCCGTATACAACGTCATTCCTTCTTCCGAACGCGTCAGCAGCAACCCTTGCAAACCAAGCGCGGCACGCAAGCCCTGCGCCCGGACCGTCAAATCTTCCTCATTCTTCCATGCGCCGACAATACGCTTCAATTCGGCTTTATTCGGGGTAAGCAAGGATGCGCCGGCATACGCAGAAAAATCATCGCCTTTCGGGTCGACCAGAATCAGCTTGTTCAAACGCCTGGCGGCGGCAATCATTTGCGCGACGTTGACCAGACTTCCCTTCGCGTAGTCGGAAAAAACGATCACGTCATGCTGCGGCAGCAGCGCATTGAATTGCGTCAGCTTGTCGCGCAGCACTGCCTCGGTAGGCGCGTCCTCGAAATCGATGCGCAATAATTGCTGCTGGCGCCCAATGACGCGCAACTTGATAATGGTCGAGATGGCCGGGTCGCGATTCAGGTGACTCTCAATGTGCATCGACGCCAACATCTGTTCGACCGCGTTCCCTGCCTCATCGTGCCCCACCACGCCCAGCAGCCCGACCGGCGCACCCAGGGCGGCTGCATTACGCGCCACGTTCGCCGCGCCGCCCAGGCGCTCTTCGCGTTTCTCCACCCGCACCACCGGCACCGGCGCTTCCGGAGAAATGCGGTTGACATCGCCGAACCAGTAACGATCCAGCATAACGTCTCCGACGATGAGTATGCGTGAAGGCGAAACGGGAATGGGCATGGAATTAAGCATCGAATGGGGAAAATTCGTGGCCGCACTCATGAGCGGGTCAAAACCGAGCGGCCGATGCCGTGATATTCGAACCCTTCATCGGCCATGATGGCCGGTTCAAACAAATTGCGCCCATCGAAAATAATCGGCGACTTCAGGCGCTTCCTGAGTTGCTCGAAATCGGGGCTGCGGAAAGCCTTCCATTCCGTCACGATAGCCAGCGCGTCGGCGCCCTGCAATGCTCCATCGGGTTTTCGCTAAAGCGCAGGCGTTGCAGCGCATCGGCGGAAAAATCATGGGCCAGCACGCGCCTGGCTTCCGTCATGGCGACCGGATCGTATACGGCAACCGACGCGCCGCGGCCGATCAATTCAGCCAGCAACACACGCGACGATGCTTCTCGCATATCGTCGGTATCCGGCTTGAATGCCAGCCCCCATAATGCAAAATGCTTATCGCGCAGATCGTCGCCGAAGCGGGCGACGATTTTCTTGCCCAGCACATGTTTCTGGTTGTTGTTGACCGCCTCGACCGCGCGCAAAATCAACAGGTCTTGCCCGAAATCGCGCGCGGTGCGCTCCAGCGCCTGCACGTCTTTCGGAAAACAGGATCCGCCATAACCGCAACCGGCATACAGGAAGCTATAGCCGATGCGCGGATCGGAGCCGATTCCGTGACGCACTGCCTCGATATCGGCGCCGACCCGGTCGGCCAGATTGGCGAGTTCGTTCATGAATGAAATCCGGGTCGCCAGCATCGCATTCGCCGCATATTTCGTGAATTCCGCCGAACGGACATCCATCCAGAATGTGCGGTCGTGATTGCGGTTGAACGGCGCATATAATGTTTTCATCAGCATGCGCGCATGCTGCCCTTCAGCCGTGTCGTCGCATCCGATCACCATGCGGTCGGGGCGCATGAAGTCTTCAACCGCCGCGCCTTCCTTCAGGAATTCCGGATTCGACACCACCGAAAATTTGACCGCGCTTTGACGCTCGGCAAGCTCGCCCTGGACCGCCGCGCGCACGCGGTCGGCAGTGCCGACCGGGACTGTCGACTTGTCGACAATCACCTTGAAGCCGCTCATGTGCCTGCCGATATTGCGCGCCGCATTAACCACATATTGCAAGTCGGCAGAGCCATCCTCATCCGGGGGCGTGCCGACCGCAATGAACTGGATTTCACCATGGGCGACGCTGGCGGCAACGTCGGTGGAAAATTGAATCCGCCCCGACGCCCGGTTGCGCGCCACTATTTCCGCCAGGCCGGGCTCATGAATCGGAATGCCGCCGCTATTCAGAATATCGATCTTGCTTTGATCGACATCCAGGCAAAATACATCGTTGCCAAGCTCCGCCAGGCAAGCACCTGTTACAAGACCTACATAACCCGTTCCGATAATCGTTATTTTCATCATTAGTCCATTACATTAAGTTCTTCCGTGCGCCGCGGCGGGTACGTTTCCCAGTTGCTGCAGCCCGGACATTGCCAATA
>JBIODP010000321.1:0-3092 GCA_044445195.1 Burkholderiales bacterium
ACTTGAGTGAATCCGCATTGGCCGAAAATTGGGGGCACTGGTTGGAAAGCATGCATGCGCTGGAAGAAATGTGGTTCGCGCCGCTGTTAGGCGCGTTGCAGGCAGGCCAGGTCGGACAAATCAAATTGATCGTCGGTCATCGCGCGCAACTGCGCGAGTTCATCATACGCAAACATTCATTGCTTAAATTTTGGGCCAAGCCCTCGCTTGGCCGCTTACTTCCATGACCCGCATCGTCACGCGCCCTTATCCTTTTCGCACCTCTGAACTGTTGCGCCAGCAGGGCGTGCATCCGGTGCTGGCCCGCTTGTACGCAGCGCGCGGCTTGGCCGACACCAGAGAACTCTCGATTGAATTGACCGCCTTGTTTGCGCCGTCCGGCTTACTGCATATCAATGACGCGGCCATTTATCTGGCGGATGCCATTGCCGCAAGAAAAAAACTGGTGATTGTCGCCGACTACGATTGCGACGGCGCGACCGCATGCGCGGTCGCCTTGCGCGGGCTGCGCGCAATGGGTGCGCAAGTCGATTACATTGTGCCGAACCGCTTTGAATACGGCTATGGTTTGACGCCGGAAATCGTCGGCCTGGCCGTGCAGGAGAAATCGCCCGACATCATCATCACCGTAGACAACGGCATCGCCAGCGTTGAAGGGGTTGCCGAAGCCAACCGGCGCGGCATCGATGTCGTCGTCACCGACCACCATTTGCCGGGCGACGCGCTGCCTGCCGCGCGCGTGATCGTCAATCCCAATCAACCTGCCTGCGGTTTTCCAAGCAAGAATCTGGCAGGCGTAGGCGTGATGTTTTACGTGCTGCTGGCCTTGCGTGCCGAACTGCGGCAACGCGGCGCGTTCGATGCGCAAACCCAGCCCAAACTGGATGCGCTGCTCGACCTTGTCGCGCTGGGAACGGTAGCCGATGTCGTCAAACTCGATGCCAATAACCGTATTCTGGTCGCGCAAGGCTTGAAACGCATACGCGCCGGCCGCATGCAAGCCGGCATCGCCGCGCTGTTTCGCGCCGCCGGCCGCGAAGCGCGCCGTGCCACACCCTTCGATCTCGGTTTCGCCGTCGGCCCGCGCCTGAATGCCGCCGGCCGTCTGGCCGACATGTCGCTCGGCATAGAATGCCTGACCACCGATGACCCGGGCCGCGCCTGGGCCATTGCGCAAGAACTGGATACGATCAACCGCGAACGGCGCGGCATCGAAGCCGAGATGCAAGTTACCGCATTGGCGGTGCTGGATAATTTCAGTCCCAAAGACAGCGCCACCATCAGCGTATTCGATGCTTCCTGGCACCAAGGCGTCATCGGCATCGTCGCCTCGCGCCTGAAGGATAAATATTATCGGCCGACCATCACCTTTGCCCCCGCCGGCGCCGGCTTGATCAAGGGCTCGGGACGCTCTATCGCCGGCTTCCATTTGCGCGATGCGCTTGATCTGGTCTCCAAGCATGCGCCGACGCTGATAGAAAAATTCGGCGGCCATGCGATGGCGGCAGGTTTGACGATACGCGCGGACCAGTTCGATGCGTTTGCGGAAGCATTCGAACAAGTCGGGCGCACCTGGCTGGACAGTCGGCAACTGGAGCGGGTGGTGGAAACCGACGGCTCTCTGGAAGATGCCTATTTCACGACGCAATTTATCGAATTGATCGATGCCCAAGTGTGGGGGCAGGGGTTTGCGCCGCCCTTGTTTTGCGACGAATTCAAGGTGATCAACCAGCGGATATTGAAAGAACGGCACTTGAAGTTGCTGTTGGAAAAAGACGGCCGCAATTACGAGGCAATCTGGTTCGGCCACGCCGACGCATTGCCGGCCAAAGCCAGGGTGGCGTACCGGTTGGATGCCAACGAATATAACGGGATAACGCGCGTGCAATTGATGGTTGAGCACGCGGAAGCGGTGTAAGCGACGAACCGAGGTTGATTAAAATCAATAGGCCGGTAACATTTTCAGGGCAAAATAAAATCTGATCGTTGAGAGGGTTTGTCAACGGCAAGAACGGGTTTCTATAGAATTTCTGAATGGTTAATTCGGACTGGAGCGGCGCAGTTGCTGAAATCTATGGGCGTGGATAGCGTAAAAACAACAAAAAAGGAAGCGATTGTTGCTGTTGGCCTGACTAAGTGGTTTGGCGAAGGCCAGGCTAAAACGACGGCTGTGAACGGAGTCGAATTTGTCGCGCACTTTGGCGAGATTCTGTTCATCGTCGGTCCCTCCGGCAGCGGCAAGACGACCTTGCTTAGCATGATATCCGGCATTCTGCGTCCGAACGCCGGCAAGGTGACGGTAAAGGGAGAAGATATATGGGTCATGAGCGCCGACCAGTTGGCCGAATTTCGCCTGAATACAATAGGTTTCGTATTCCAGGACTACCATTTATTTCCACGATTGACTACCGCCGAGAATGTCGCCATTCCGTTGATCCTCAAGCAGCGCGACTGGAACGAGTCTATCGTCGAAGCGGCAAAATATCTTGAAATTGTCGGCCTGAAAGACCGCACGGAGATTTTGCCGGTGAAGCTCTCCGGCGGCGAGCAGCAGCGCGTGGCCATTGCGCGGGCTATCGTCAGCAGCCCGGAAATTCTCGTGTTTGACGAACCGACCGCTTCGCTCGATGGCGACACCGGGAGGATGATCATCGCCTTCGTGAAGGAAAAGATTTTGAATGAAAGCCGCTGCATTGTGATCGTCACCCATGATGCGCGGATTAACGAGTATGCGGACCGGATCATTCACATGGAAGACGGACGCATCACCGGACTCGATAAGGGAACCGAATGAGAACCAAGATCATTTTTGCCATCTCGATCATCGGCATTCTGGCCGGATTGCTGAGCGCATACATCCTGGGTATTGAAAGGCCGGCCCAGCGGCCGGTATTTAAACCGGTCAGCAGTCCTTACCAGACCGCGATCTATGCCAACGGCATGATTGAGAGCGAACAGCAGGCGGGCGAGAATATCAATATTTATCCCGAAGTTTCCGGCCCGGTCACCCAAGTGCTGGTGCAGGAGGGTCAACATGTGAAGGCTGGCGCGCCCTTGCTGCGTATCGACGATTCAGTGCAAAAGGCCACTAC
>JBIODP010000322.1:0-3085 GCA_044445195.1 Burkholderiales bacterium
CAGCGGCTTGTTTGCCTGTCCTCCAGGCGCAAAACCGGGAGAATATATCGGTCAGCGGTTGTTCGACACCGCCTGATGGCCGCAAACCGAAAGGGCAATGCTAAAATAGGCTTCCCGGGTAAATCCGGGTAATTTTTATGTCCCTAGGTGCCTGTGCCAACAGGAGAATCGGAAATGCGGTGAAATTCCGCAACGTGCCCAACGCTGTAAGGGGGATCGCCGGAACACGATGCCACTGGATTATCCGGGAAGGCGTTCCGGCGAGATGAACCCAAGTCAGAAGACCGGCCCAGGGATTTTATGCGATGGACGGCCAGTCCCCGCAAAATTCTTCTGAAGGGGACTCCATGAAGATCGATTCGCCCGGCCAGCAGGCCGAGCATGCGTTTACCGAGGCAGCGCGCGCGGCCGTTTATCACACCATCTTTTCCCGCCGTGACGTGCGCGGCCAATTTCTTCCCGATCCGGTTCCCGATGAGGTATTGTCGCGGGTTCTCACGGCGGCGCATTTCGCACCCTCTGTCGGCTACATGCAACCCTGGAGTTTCGTCCTGGTGCGAGAACCGGCAATCAAGGAACGCATACATGCTGCATTTCGCGAAGCCAATGCTGAAGCAGCCGCGATGTTTGAAGGCGCCAAACAGGAAATTTACCGCGAACTGAAGCTGGAGGGGATTCGGGAAGCGCCGATCAACCTCTGCATTACCTGCGACCGCGACCGCGCCGGACCGGTGGTAATCGGCCGCACCCATATCAAGGCAATGGATATTTACAGTACCGTGTGCGCGGTGCAAAACCTGTGGCTGGCAGCGCGCGCCGAAGGATTAGGGGTCGGCTGGGTCAGTATATTTCATCAGGCGGCATTGCGCGAAACACTGGGGTTGCCATCGCGTATTATTCCGATTGCCTATCTCTGCATTGGCTACGTCAGCCATTTTTACGATCGTCCTGAACTTGAGGCCGCAGGCTGGCGACAACGTTTGCCGCTTGAGGAATTGTTGCATTTCGAGCATTGGGGCGAAGATGGCGGCCAACAGGTCGAAGGGCTCAAGCAGCAAATACGGCGCGACCAGCTTGCAGCTTCGGGCGGTGGAGAGTTCCCTGCCCGCGCCTGAAGACCAGACTATCTGTACTTTGATCTTGACGCTTCACACCACTCCAACATAAAGGTTATGGCCGCGAAAGCGCCATCGAAATGACATGCATATTCACCCGATTCCTGAGACCCGCGATACGGCATTAGCTGCCTCACTTGATAAACAAATCGACAACAAGACTAAACCGCCCGGCAGCCTTGGCATGCTGGAGTCCATTGCCAAACAAGTTGGCATGATCCAGCAAACAACGCAGCCGCAACTAATAGAACCCGCTATCCTGGTCTTTGCGGGCGACCATGGCATTGTGGCGGAAAACGTTTCTGCCTATCCACAAAGCGTAACCTGGCAAATGGTTATGAATTTTCTTGCGCAAGGCGCGGCCATCAACGTATTCGCGCGTCAAAACAACTGTGCGCTGCAAGTGATCGATGCCGGCGTTAATCATGATTTCGGCGCCTGCGATGGCCTGATCGATAAAAAGGTCGGCCACGGCACGCGTAATTTTGCAGAAACGCCGGCCATGACAACCGACGAATGCGAGCGCGCCATGCAGCACGGCATGGCGCTGGTTGACGCACTAAAAGGCAATGTGATCGGATTCGGCGAAATGGGCATAGGCAACACAACGTCTGCGGCTGCGCTGATGCATAAGTTGACCGGCATAGCAGTGGCCGATTGCGTTGGAGCCGGCGCCGGCCTGACGTCTGACGCCATTCTGCATAAGCAACAGGTGATCGAACGCGCTGTGGCGCATCACAGCGCAGTTGACGCGCCGCTAGAAATTTTAGCGACATTCGGCGGCTTTGAAAGTGCCATGATGGCCGGCGCAATGCTGCAGGCTGCAAAGCGGCGCATGGTATTGCTGATCGATGGTTTCATTGTAACCAGCGCATTGATGGTGGCGGCCAAACTGCAGCCCGCCATTCTCGATTACTGCGTTTTTTCGCATTGCTCGGACGAAAATGGCCACAAGGCGATGTTGCGCCATCTCGGCGGGCGTCCATTGCTGCAACTGGGACTGCGCCTGGGCGAAGGAACCGGCTGTGCATTGGCGTACCCGTTGTTGCAATCGGCCGTTAACTTCCTGCGCGAAATGGCAACCTTTGAATCCGCACAGGTCAGCGACAAAATATAAGCCTTTTTATGCTACAAGCGGCCGGCATAACGATAAAACTGCGCACCTGGTGCATCCACCAGGTGCGGCTTTTTTTCATCGCCCTGCAATTTTTTACCCGCTTGCCGATTCCGGGCTGGGTGGGATTTGACGCCGGCTGGCTGCCTCATGCCTCGCGCTACTTTGCGCTGGTCGGGATCGTCGTCGGCGCCGTTGCGAGCGCAATCTACGCCGGGGCGTCCTGGCTGTTTCCACAACTGGTGGCCGTGTTGCTGTCGACGATTTCCGGCATTTACCTGACCGGCGCTTTGCATGAAGACGGATTCGCCGATACCTGCGATGGCTTGGCCGGTGCAACAACATCGGAGCGCGCGCTGGAGATCATGAAAGATTCACGAATCGGCGTCTACGGTGCGATAGGCGTCGGCTTGCTGCTGGCATTAAAATGTGCCGCACTCTTTTATTTGCCGACGCAAGCGGTCGTTTCCTCCCTGCTGATAGCCCATCCATTATCGCGACTGGCCTCATCCACCTTGATTTGGCGTCTCGATTACGTCAGGGCCGAAAGCAAAGCCAAACCGCTTGCACAAAGCATGTCGACCATGGAATTGTCGATTGTGGCAGTCACATCCTGTGTTCCGATCATTGGAATTGGTCTGGCAGGCTGGCTTCCCTGGCACAGCATCGTTGCCGGTGCAGCGGCCGCCGCGCTGGCTGCGCTCTGGCTGAGCAAAATCTTCGTGCAGCGCATTGGCGGCTATACCGGGGATTGTTTGGGCGCGGTGCAACAGGTTTCGGAGGTGGCCTTTTATCTGGGTGTTCTGGCCTGCATGCAAAATGGCTTCCCGCATTGACCCCTTCCCCTATGCACCTA
>JBIODP010000323.1:0-3084 GCA_044445195.1 Burkholderiales bacterium
GTCATATGGATCGTAACCGCTTTGAGGTAGTGGTGATCTACCCGGACGAGGCGGTGCAAGATAGCTTGAGCGATGAGCTACGAATCGTGGTCGACAAATCCCTGTCGCTGCCATCCAGTCTTCCCGCTCAGCAGGATGCAATATCGGCGGAAACCTTGGATGTGTTGTTCTATCCCGATATCGGCATGTCTCAAATCACCCATTCCCTGGCCTACGCCCGCCTTGCTCCGGTGCAGGCGGTGAGTTGGGGACATCCGGACACCACCGGACTCGATAGCATCGATTACTTCGTTTCTGCCGCTTCCATCGAGCCGGAAGACGCTGCGGACCATTACACCGAGCGCCTGGTGCGCCTGAACCGGCTGCCGTGCTTTTACTACCCACCAGCTGTGGCGCCCGGCTCGCTTGCAGATCGAATCAGCCTTGGACTTCCGGAAACGGGCACGCTATATGGCTGTCCGCAGAGTCTGTTCAAGTTTCATCCGGATTTTGACGCGATACTGGCGGCAATTGCCGAAGGCGACCCGACCGGTTGGATTGTCCTGATGCAAGGCATCTATCCAGCCTGGACCGAGTTATTGAAAGCGCGCTGGGCAAAGACGTTTCCCCATCTGTCAGAACGCGTAATATTCTTGCCACATGTACCTCTTGATCGTTTCATGAGTTTGCTTGCGCAGATGGACGTGCTGCTCGATCCCATACACTTCGGCAGCGGCAATACGCTTTATGAGGCAATGGTATTTGGTGTGCCGGTGGTCACATGGCCGGGACAGTTTGCCAGAGGACGCATCGTCGCCGGAGCCTATCGGCAAATGGGTATTGCCGATGCGCCCGTCGCTGAGCGCCTGGAGGATTACGCTCCGCTTGCCTTGGCGCTAGGGCAAGACCCGGAACGGCGTCTCGCTTTACGCCAAACTCTCATGAATGCGGCAAAGAGCGAACTGTTCTGCGACGCACGCGCAGTCCGCGAATTTGAACGCTTTCTGGAGGACGCCGTGGAAGCGGCTGGACGTGGCGAGAAATTGCCCCCCACCTGGCGCCCGACCAGTCAGACCTGATGCAACGACAATGTTCAATTCCCTGAAGAAAATTTTCCATCGCCCTGAACAGACGAGTCCGGCGAAGTTGGCCGTCGAAGCGGTGGACAAATCATCATCACAGTCCAGTGAGAGTGAGCTGCATGTAAAGCGCGGCAATGAATTCCTGGCCAGAGAAGAGTTGCAGGCGGCAGAGGAATGTTACAGGAAAGCGATTTCTCTCAGCCCCGGGGCTGCCGGTCCCCATGTCTGCCTGGGGTTTGTCTTGATGGAGCAAAAACATTTCGCCGAAGCCAGGACATCGCTCGAAACAGCGCTTCACATAGATCCGCGACTGGCCGACGCGTATTACATGCTCGGCGTGATTTCCAGAGATCAGGACAATCTCGGCGAGGTTGTGGAGAATTTCAAGAAAGCCCTTGAAATCAATCCGGCAATGGAAAGAGTCTATGCCGAATTGTGCGACACCTACATTCAACTCAAGCAATTTGAGAACGCAAGAAATGTGATCGAATCAGGAATTTCTCTTTTTCAGAATCAAGCCGTTTTCCACTATTCTTTAGGGAACCTGTATTCGATAGAGAATGAAAATGACAAGGCAATCCATTGTTTCAAAAGAGCGCTTTCGATTCATTCGGAATTCCCCGAGGCGCATTTCAAACTCGCCGATGCACTTTTCGCGCAAGGCCTATCAGAAGAGGCAGTGACCAGTTATCGGCAGGCGCTTCTTCTGAAGCCTGATCTGGTCGAAGCATATTATGGTTTGGGTATCGCTTTTCAAACACAGGGAAAACTGGATGTGGCACTTCAGAACTACAACAAAGCGATTGCGATAAAGCCAGACTATGCCAATGCATACAATAATTTGGGGGCTGTGTTTCAAGCACAAGAAAAACTGGACGCAGCAATTGAAAACTATAAAAAGGCGATCGCGATCTCTCCTGAATTTGCTGCCGCGTACAACAATCTGGGTTATGCATTTGAAGGACAAGGGAAGCTGGAGTTGGCGGTTGAGAACTGTCGCAAAGCGCTGTCATTCAAACCCGATTTCGCCGATGCGCACAACAATCTGGGTAACGCGCTTCAAGCACAAGGAAAACTTGACTTGGCGGCTGAAAGTTATCGCAGAGCCCTTTCAATCAAGCCCGATTTCGCAGCAGCGTACCTGAACTTGGGAAATGCTCAGCGGAAAGCCGGGAAGCCGGAAGCGGCGGTTGATAATTATCATAAAGCGATTTCGATCAAGCCTGATTTTGCCGAGGCTAATCGCAACTTAGGGGTTGCGCTGAGGGATTTAGGTCAAATGGATAAAGCCGAAGCGAGCTTTCGCAGAGCCCTGGAAATTGAACCTCATTCTTTTGAATATGCTCTTCAATTCCACTTGCTGCTTCCGAATCTGCACGAATCCCTGGAAAGCATCATTTATTGGCGAGAACGTTTTCAAAAGGGGATTGCGCTTCTGATGGAAGGGACCGGATATGTGAAGGAGGCCAGAAGGACGCTGCTTGCGCCAGCCTTCGATCTGGCTTATCACAATCAAGATGACCGCCCGGTAATGGAAGCATTGTGCCAACTGTTCCGAACCAAGATTCCGGAGATCACCGCAAGCGCACCTCATGTATCAGACTGGCGATCTCCAATCCTGTCGGGCCGCAGGGTCCGAATAGGCTTTCTGTCTGCGCTGTTTCTGCCTCAACATACCATCGGCAAACTTTACAAGGGCCTTATCCGTCATTTGGACCGCCGTCGTTTCGAGGTGATGCTAATCCATTCGGAAGAATCAATGCAAGATAGCTTGAGGCAAGAGCTGGACAGCCTGGCCGACAAATCCTTTACGATGCCAGTCGGAGTTGCTGCCCAACAGGAAGCGATATCAGCAGAAAGGTTGGATGTGCTGTTCTACCCCGACATCGGCATGTCCCATACAACTTACTCCCTGGCCTACGCCCGCCTTGCTCCGGTGCAGGCGGTGAGTTGGGGACATCCGGACACCACCGGACTCGATAGCATCGATTACTTCGTTTCTGCCGCTTCCATCGAGCCGGAA
>JBIODP010000324.1:0-3082 GCA_044445195.1 Burkholderiales bacterium
GTCCCATATTGCCGCGCAACAAAGCTGCCTGTTTTTCGGTATGCACCTTCAATGGCGAGCCGTCCGCGGTCCAGATCAGTGCATATTTCTGCGCCGATTGCGCCGACCGAAACGGCAAAATCACGAGATGCAGAATCAGCCACCACAACGCTTTCGGAATTTCGACCACCCGCGGATCGGACAGGAATTCCTTCAGGTAGGACCGCACTGCAGCCGCAGTCGGCGCCTCCGGGGTCCCGAGATTGACGAGCACAATGGCGATTTTGGAGCGTGCACCGTGCCGGTGCTGAGGTTCTGGGCGATAAGCCATATTATCCTAAAGGGCAAGCAATTCACGCGCATGTTGGCGCGTGGTAGCAGTGATTTCCAAGCCGCCCAGCATGCGGGCAACCTCTTCGACACGCGCTTTGACATCCAGCACGTCTATACGCGACAGGGTACGGCCGGCCACCGTGTGCTTGCTCACCTGAAAGTGCTGATTCGCCTGGCTCGCTACCTGCGGTAAATGGGTGACGCATAATACCTGCCGATCCTGGCCCAGGCGTTTTAGCATGCGCCCCACCGTTTCGGCGACGCCGCCGCCAATGCCGCTGTCGACTTCATCGAAAATCAGCGTGGGGGTAGCGGTAGCGCAAGAGGCAATGACCGAAATCGCCAACGCAATGCGTGCCAGCTCGCCTCCGGATGCAACTTTTGCCAATGGCCTCGGGATGCTGCCCGGATGCGCCGCCACCATGAACTCCACCTGTTCCAGTCCAAAACCGGCCGGCTCGCAGGGGTGCAGAGCGACCTCGAAACGGCCTCCTGCCATGCTCAGGTCCTGCATCGCCGCAGTAACTGCGCTGCTCAACGCTTGCGCCGCTTTGGCGCGGGCTTTCGAGAGTTTCCCGGCTGCTGCCTGGTATGCCGCTTTTGCCTTGGCCTCCTCGGTACGCAAACCGTCTATGTCACTGGCATCGGCCAATTGCCGCAAGCGGGCTGACAAAGTTTCGCATTCCTGCGGCAGTTCGTCCGGCGCAACGCGAAATTTACGGGCGGTCGAATGTATCACCTCCAGCCGCGCTTCGACGTCGCGCAAACGTTCAGGGTCCAACTCGACCCTGCTCAAATAGTCGTTTAATGCATGAACCGCTTCCTGCAACTGGATTCTTGCCTGCTCCAGCGCCTCCTGCGCCGGCAGTAATCCGTCGTCCAGACCTACCAGCTTGCCTATTTTCTGGTTAAGCGACGACAACCGCGACAATATCGGATTCTCGTTCGATTCGGAAATCGCATCGAGGGTTTCCTGCGCCCCCTCGATCAGATTGGCGGCATGCGATAAACGGCTGTGCTCATTGGAAACCTCTGCCCACTCTCCCCGCTTGACGGCCAGTTTCTCCAGTTCGCCGACCTGCCATTCCAACCGGTCGCGCTCCTGCAGCACGTTTTTGGCATTACTTTCAAATTCCTCGCGTTGCCGCGTCAACGCTCGCCATGCCTTGTGCAGCAAGGCCAGTTCCAGGACGCTGTCTTGCAACCCCGCCTGATTATCAAGCAAAGCGCGTTGCGCTTCATTTTTCAATAACGATTGGTGCGCGTGCTGCCCATGAATATCGACCAGCAGGTCGCCCAGCTCCCGCAACTGGGCTGCGGTGGCGGCAGCGCCGTTAATAAAAGCCTTCGAGCGGCCTGCATTATCGATTACCCGGCGCAGCAAGACGCCGCCCTCGTCGGAGGTGAACGCATGGTCGCTGAGCCAATTGTCGGCTTCCGGGCCGGTCGTGAATTCGGCGGCAATATCCGCCCTGGATGCGCCTTCACGCACCACGCTGGCATCGCCGCGCTCGCCCAGCGCAAGCGCCAGCGCATCCACCAGTATGGATTTCCCGGCGCCGGTTTCCCCGGAAAAAACGGTAAACCCAGGCGCCAATTCAAGTTCAATGGAGTCGACAATGACAAAATCGCGGATGGAAAGTGTGCGCAACATGATGAAGACCGGGTTGTTTATGTAAACGCTCGCAGAGCGAACCCTCGACGATTTCCAACAGAGCAGTTCATCCTAACTGTCCCTCGACCGATGGATATTCGTTCCAATGCAATTTCCGACGCAACGTATCGTAATAACTCCATCCTTGCGGATGCAGGAAGGTAATCGTATGCTTGGACCGCCGGACGACAATACGGTCATGCAGCAACAGGCTGGCCAGCGACTGCATGTCGAAGTTGACGCTGATATCGCGCCCGCTAATCACTTCAATCACAATTTGACTGGAATCGGGCACGACAATCGGCCGGTTCGACAATGCGTGCGGGGCAATCGGCGCCAGCACTATGCCATGCAGGCTGGGATGCAGCAAGGGCCCGCCGACCGACAGCGCATACGCGGTCGAACCGGTCGGCGTCGCCACGATCAAGCCGTCCGAGCGCTGGTTGTACATGAAATGCCCATCGACCTCGACCCGCAATTCGACCATGCCGGAACCGGCGCCGCGCGAGACCACCACGTCATTCACCGCCAGCGCGTGAAAAATCGCTTTGCCGTCGCGCACGACCTCTCCCTCCAGCAAACTGCGCTGCTCCGATTCGGCCTTGCCGTCCAGCATCTCTGCCAGCGCCGGCATCATTTGGTCCAGGGAAATATCCGTCATGAACCCGAGCCGGCCCTGATTAATGCCGATCAACGGCACGTGATACGGAGCAAGTTGGCGCGCAATCCCAAGCATCGTGCCATCGCCCCCGAGCACGATCGCGACATCGGCATGTTCGCCAATCTCGGTCGGGGTCATCGCCACAGCCCCTTTATCCGCCATATTCAACGCAGTATCGGTCTCAAAAATGACCGTATGCCCGCATTTGTCGAGAAAGCCGGCGATTTCCGACAACGACTCGGCAATCCCGGCAACGAGATATTTGCCGACGATAGCAACAGTTTTGGCAGCGGCAGGCCGGGTAAGTGGAGTAAGAAGCGACATGCTGCAGATTAGACCATAATTCCGGCCCGACTTGCAGCAGCAAACACCCTGTTCTTGTAAAAAAACACTATTCTTCCCGGCAACTATAATGATTAAATAGGTAACTATTCAGCCGCTGGCGCCAGTGCGGA
>JBIODP010000325.1:0-3065 GCA_044445195.1 Burkholderiales bacterium
ACGCAAGGCATTGGACGAGGAATGATCGCAGGCTGAAGAAAAAGAAATAAAAATGCCGGCGAATAACTGTTTTTTTAACTATTTAATTGCCTAGGCAGTTATATATAAAATTAAAAGGAATATCTGATGAGAACGCTGAATGGAAGGCTAAGTGCAACGCTGTCGATCAGCGCCTTGCTGAGCGGATGCGCCAGCGCGCCGTCGATCAGCGTATTGGGCGCATTTTTTCCAGACTGGATGTTTTGCATCGCGGCAGCCATCATCCTGACCAATATTGTGCATTTTTCCCTGGCTGCCGCAGGCTGGATCAAGTGGATCAGGGGAGGGTCTTTGCCGGTAGTATATTCGGCGTTGACTGCGCTGTTCGCTTTTGCCTGCTGGCTGCTGTTTTTCAAGAACTAATGTAAAGAGAGTATTTATGCAAACCGATTCCGATTCAGACCGCCGCTCATCGGGCCGCATTGTCGCGCTGTTGCTGCTGGTTGCAGCCGTAGCGCTGGGGATTTATATCCTCTGGCGTGTCGATACTGCGCCGCGCACCGACGACGCTTACGCTTATGCCGACACCATTAACGTGGCGCCCGAGGTAAGCGGACGCATCGTCGATCTCGCGGTCAAAGATAATCAGGCCGTGAAAGCCGGCGATGTGCTGTTTCGCATCGACCCGAGACCATTTGAGCAAACGCTGGCGAAAGCGCAAGCAACCCTGGTTGCGCTCGACAGCGAAATCGAATTGACGCAGCGTTCGGTCAACGCGCAAAAACTTGCGGCCGCTTCTGCCGCAACCGGCGCCGACAAGGCCAGAGCCGGCGCCGAGCAGGCCGCCGACACGCTTAACCGCATGGAGCCTTTGCTGGGCAAAGGATATGTGGCGGCCGAGCAGGTCGATCAGGCGCGCACCGCAAAACGTGTCGCCCAGGTGCAATTAAACACTGCGCTGCTCGATGCCCAGCGCGCCGCTGCCGCCGTCAGCGGGGTCGATGCGCTGGTTGCCAAGCGCGAAGTGGTGAAGGCTGAAATTGCGCTGGCAAAGCTCAATCTTGAGTACGCGACCGTGCGCGCGCCGTTCGACGGGTTGGTCATCGACCTGAAAACATCGACCGGTCAGTTTGCTGCTGTGGGCCGCCCTATCTTTACGCTTGCCAATACCAGCCGCTGGTACGTGATTGCCAATTTTCGGGAAACGGAACTGGCTCACATCGTGCCCGGCCACGCTGCAGAGGTCTATATGATGAGCGCGCCCGCCAAGCATTTCACCGGCGTGGTCGAATCGATCGGCTACGGCGTATACCCCGATGACGGCGGCGGCGACACAGCGGGCTTGCCGCGCGTGCCGCGCTCAATTAACTGGGTGCGGGTGGCGCAGCGTTTTCCAGTGCGCATTCTGGTTGAGAAACCGGACCCTGCGGTATTTCGTATCGGTGCGTCGGCGGTCGCCATCATGACCGGCGATGCCAGGAATTTTGCACGGTGAAACCTGCCATGGCTCTTGCGACAGGCGGTCGGCGATATTTTTCCGCAGCGCGCATCTTGGCGTTGGTGCGCGAGGAGCTTGCGCCGCTTCCCGGCCGCATGGACACAGTGTGGCGATACGTGGTCGCCAGCGCTATCGTGATTGTTATTTCGATGGCGCTGCAGGTTCCTTCTCTTGCACTTTCTCTGATAGTGGTGTTTTTTACCGCACAGGAAAATACGGTCATGACCAGGATGGCCGGCGTTGTGCTGATGGTTGGCGTAACGATTTCGATCATGCTTGCCCTGTTGCTGCTCCAACTCACCATCGATCACCCGTTCTGGCGTTTTCTCGGTATCTATACACTCTTATTTTGCGGCATGTATTTCATGCGGATAAGCAAGTTGGGCACGCTTGGCTACGTGCTTGCATTGGTTATCGTCAGCGTGCAAAGTATGGTCGATGCCGACAGCGATCCAGAGTCGATCACGCGGTCGGTCCTGTGGACCTGGGTTGTCTGGGTATATCCGATCATTGTCACGATCATCGTTAACCAATTGCTGTTGCCGGCTAATCCGGGGCGTTTGCTGAACGATGAACTGGCTCGTCAACTCGACGAGGTTTATCAGCAACTCGACGCCCGCAAGACGCAATCTGCGGCTCCGCGCTTAAGCCTTGGCGCGATTGAGCGCGGCATCTTGTCTTTGCATCGCCACCTGTCGTTCGCCACGCGCGGCAATAGCAGCTATTGGCGCAACGAGGCGCTTCATCTGATGCGGATCACCGCCGTCGATCGCTTGCATACGGCGGCGGGACAACTTTCCCAATTGCCCGCCAACGAAGCCACGCAGGCGCAGCGCGACATGATAGACCGCCTGCAGGCCGCCTGCCGCAATTTGCAGTTGACTATTCGCGACAGGCAGCGGTTCGTTCTTGCGCCCGGCCTGATCGATGCAAACCTTGCCGATGGCGTATTCGACACTGTGTTGCAGGAAATGGCGCATGCCGTGCATGCGTTGGCTGAAGCAGAGTCTCCGCTGCCTCCCACCCCTCCCGCCGCCAAGGCCAGCCTGATTGCGGCCGATGCGTTGAGCAACCCGGCGTATGCCCAATTTGCGCTGAAGACTGTGCTGGCAACGCTGCTATGCTACCTGTTTTGTTCTGCAACGCAGTGGCCCGGCATCAATACCGCGATGCTGACCTGCGTCATCCTCGCCTTGCCCAGTGTAGGGGCCGGTTCGCACAAAGGAGTGTTGCGCATACTCGGCTGTGTGCTCGGCAGTATCGTGGCGCTGTTTGCCGCCGTGTTCGTCATTCCCTACCTCGACAGCATCACCGGACTCTTGCTGTTGACGCTGCCGGTCATTGCTGCCGGAGCCTGGATTGCTGCCGGGTCGGCGCGAACCAATTATATCGGCGTGCAGTTGGCATTTGCCTTTGCGCTTGCCTCGCTGAGCGGGTTTGGCCCCACCATAGACCTCACCAGAATTCGCGACCGGCTGATTGGCATCCTGATCGGCGTTGCCGTTTCGGTTTTCATATCCAGCACGATCTGGCCTGAACGCGAAGGAAGCACGTTGCGAACTATGCTGGCGCGCTTGCTGCGCAGCAT
>JBIODP010000326.1:0-3049 GCA_044445195.1 Burkholderiales bacterium
GACTCTGACCGCCTCGGCCGGCTTACCGTCGGCAGCCAGGATGGCGACACTCTCCAAAGCATTGTCGGCTGCTACCACACCCTTCAACTGAAAATTGCTGGCAACGGCAACCGCCGCCGGCCGGCCTCCAAACAGGCCAGCGGCTGCTTCGGCATTTACCGCCGCGATGCGCTGTGTCGGCGCAACGACCGGGCGCGCGGCCGGTTTGAACAATTGCATCGCCCAGAATGTTCCGGACATGCACAGACCAACGAACAATATGAAATTCACCAGAATCGGCCAGCGTTTCATGTCATGTCTTTCAATGGACCAACTGATTGATTTCGATGATCGGCATCAGCACCGCCAGCACGATCAACAAGACGACACCGCCCATCGCTAAAATCAACGCAGGCTCCAGTAATCCTGCAATGGTCATCGCGCGCCGCTCCAGATCCTGCTCCTGCGCTGCGGCGGCCCGCTCCAGCATGGCCGGCAATTCGCCGGTTACCTCGCCGGCGCGTATCATGTGTATCAGCATCGGCGGGAAATGTTTGTGCGCAGATAAAGCGCGGGCCAGACTGACGCCCTCGCGCACACTGGCGGTCGCCTCTTCCACCTGTTCGCGCATCGCCACATTCGACAGGGTATCGCGGCTGGTTTGCAGGGCTTGCAGAATCGGCACGCCGGACCCGATTGTAATCGCCAGGGTGCTGGCAAACCGCGAGGTGTTCAGGCTGCGCTCGAATTTTCCAACCAGCGGAGCGGTCAACAGCCAGGTATGCCAGCGGCGTTTGATGGCAGGGTTTTTCAGCGCATGGCGCCACGTCAGTGCCGCTGCGACCGCCAGAATAAGCACGATCCAGCCGTCATGGCGCACAAAATCCGAGACTGCCAGCATCATGACCGTCAATAGCGGCAATTTCTGTTTGGTGTTGGCAAATACTGAAACAATTTGCGGCACGACGTAAGTAAGCAGAAAAATAACAATGGCAAACGCCACCACGGTCACGATGGCCGGATAGGTAAACGCGAGTTTCACCTTTTGCACCAGCGTATTGCGCCGTTCGATGAAGTCCGCCAGCCGCGAGAGCACGCGCGATAATTGCCCGATCTGCTCACCGGATGCGACCAGCGCGCGATAAATATCGGCGAAATCGCGCGGGTGCTGCGACAGCGCGTCCGACAACGATGCCCCGCCCATCACCTCGGAACGTATCGAGGCGATCAGGTCGCGCACAAAGGGCCGCTCTGCCTGTTCCAGCAATGCGGAAAATGCCTGTTCGAGCGGCAGGCTGGCTTCCAGCAGGCTCGCCAACTGACGGGTAAACAAGGCCAATTCATTGGTCGACAAATGGTCGCCGAAAGCACGCGCCCTGGTTTGCCCCGCCGCATCGACCTGGGTGGTAATCGGATCGATGGCAATCGGCGCCAGATCGCGTGCGCGCAAGTCTGCCCGCGCCGCGCGCGCGCTATCTGCATTGACCACCCCTTTCATGGTATTGCCAATGGCATCGACGGCTTCGTAACGAAATGCCGGCACGGCTTATTTCCCTTCCATGGTCGCGCTCATTCCTTAGCCACACTCATTCCTTGGTCACGCGCAACAGTTCGGCCTGCGTCGTCACGCCCTCGTTCAGCCAGCGCTCGCCGTCTTCGCGCATGGTGCGCATGCCGTCTCGCTGAGCGGCCATGCGAACATCCGCTTCCGACGCCCGATCATGTATTTGCGCGCGGATAGCATCGGTAGTCTGCAGCAACTCATAAACGCCGACCCGTCCGTGATACCCGGTATGGCCGCATCTGTCGCACCCCACTGCCACCCATCCCGAACCGTCGCGGCGCCGGCAATGCGCGCATAGTTTGCGCACCAGCCGTTGCGCCACCACACCGAGCAGCGAGGAAGATAACAGGAACGGCTCAATCCCCATGTCGAGCAGGCGCGTCACTGCGGCTGCCGCGTCGTTGGTGTGCAGGGTCGCCAGCACCAGATGGCCGGTCAACGATGCTTGAACGGCGATTTGCGCGGTTTCCAGATCGCGAATTTCACCGATCATGATGACATCGGGATCTTGTCGCAAAATCGCCCGCAAGGCCTTGGCGAAAGTCATGTCGATACGGGCGTTGACCTGGGTTTGCCCGACGCCGGCGAGCTCATATTCAATCGGGTCTTCGACCGTCAATATATTGGTGGTGCTGGCGTTCAGGCGCGACAATGCCGCATACAGCGTCGTAGTTTTACCCGACCCGGTGGGCCCGGTCACCAGCACAATGCCATGCGGCTGGCCGATCAATTTGTCGAATTGCAGCAATATCTCCGGACTCATGCCCAGATGCGTCAGGTCGAGCCGCCCAGCCTCTTTGTCGAGCAGACGCAACACCGCGCGTTCGCCGTGGCCGGTGGGCAAAGTGGAAACCCGCACGTCGACCGGCTTGCCGCCGACCCGCAAGGTAATGCGGCCGTCCTGCGGCAGGCGCTTCTCCGCAATATCCAGTTGCGCCATGATCTTGATGCGCGAAATCAGCGACGCATGAATTGCTTTCTTCGGACGCACCACGTCGCGCAAGGAACCGTCGATGCGAAAGCGCACTACCGAAATTTGCTCGAACGGTTCAATATGAATATCCGATGCCTGTTCGCGCAATGCCTGCGTCAGCAAGGCATTGATCATTCTGATCACCGGCGCGTCGTCGGCCGACTCCAGCAAGTCCTCGATGGCCGGCATATCCAGCATCAGTTTCGCCAGGTCGAGATCCGATTCGACCTCATCGATTACTTGCGCAGCATCGCCGCCGGAGCCGGCGTAGGCTTTGGCAATGGCCAACTCCAGGTCCGCGCGCGACATGGTTTTGAGCCTGACCCGCCCGTAGCGCCGGCTTACTTCCGCGATGGCGGTTGGGACGGTGGCTTCCGACACCCACACTTCGACCGCCGACGCGCTGGTAACTGCGTCGCCGTCAATAGCGTCGCAGCGGCGCGCCAGCAACGTGAAGTCGCGCGCAAAGGTATACGGTAAAAGACGGGCTTCGGTCATGGCTTTTTCGTTGCCGTCATGGTTGCGGTTTGGCC
>JBIODP010000327.1:0-3019 GCA_044445195.1 Burkholderiales bacterium
GCCCTATAAACGGCGGATTCAAATTGTTTTCCAGAACCCGTATGCGTCGCTGAACCCGCGCTTTACCATCGGCCAGATTTTGCTGGAGCCGATGCAAATTCATCGTATCGGCGCGAACAACAGCGAGCGATCCGGCATGGCGCTTCAATTATTGGAGAAAGTCGGACTGCCGTCTGCTGCATTTCATCGCTACCCCCATGAATTTTCAGGCGGGCAACGGCAGCGTATCGCGATTGCGCGCTGTCTGACTATGAAGCCGGAAGTGCTGGTGTGCGACGAATCGGTGTCTGCGCTGGATGTGTCGGTGCAAGCGCAGGTCTTGAATCTGTTGCAGGATTTGCAGGAAGAGTTCGGTATGAGCTACATCTTCATTTCGCACGATTTGGCGGTAGTCAAATACATTGCCGATCAAGTGATGGTGATGCATCAAGGCGAGGTGGTGGAGTTGGCCAATTCGGACGACCTTTACCATAACCCGAAGCATCCCTACACCAAAACCTTGCTGCAGGCGATTCCGCGCGGTTTGAAAAACTAGCTAACTTTTATAGATAAGCCCTAAGGCTGCAGCGGGGCAAAAATGGCGCGCAAGTCCTCTTGGGTGATCTTGATGCCTTGCGATTCGCCTCCATTCAGGATGGTACCGGCCAAAGCCGCTTTCTTTTGCTGAAGCAATTGGATTTTTTCCTCCAGCGTGCCTTTCGCGATCAGTTTGTAGACGAATACGGGTTTGTCCTGGCCGATGCGCCAGGCCCGGTCGGTGGCTTGATTTTCGGCGGCCGGGTTCCACCATGGATCGTAATGAATGACGGTGTCGGCGGCAGTCAGATTCAAGCCTACGCCACCCGCTTTCAAGCTGATCAGGAATACCGGCACTTCGCCTTGCTGAAACGATCGCACTGCGCCCGCGCGGTCTTTTGTGTCGCCGGTCAGCAAGGCATAGCCAATGTCGCGCGCTTTTAATTTGGCTTCGATCAGGGCCAGCATGCTGGTAAACTGGGAAAATATCAGGATTTTTCGGTTTTCCGCCAGCAATTCATCCAGCATTTCCAGCAATTCGGTTAGCTTGGCGGACGGCGCCGCATCGTCCCACGCCTTGCCCAATGCAACCAGGCGAGGGTCGCAACAGACTTGCCGCAGCCTGAGCAGCGCTTCCAGGATAATGATGTGGCTGCGGGCGGCCCCCCTCTGCCTGATCGCGTCGCCCACTTTTTTATCCATTGCCAGGCGGACGGTTTCATACAGGTCGCGCTGGGCTCCGCCTAACACGATCGAGCGAACCATTTCAGTTTTTGGCGGCAGTTCCCTGGCGACTGCATCCTTGGTTCGCCGCAGCATAAAAGGTTTGAGGCGTCGCGTCAGGAAATCGCGCCGTCCGGCATCCCCGAATTTTTCGATCGGATAGCGAAAATCCCGGTTGAAGTCCCGTTCACGGCCCAACAGGCCCGGTAACAGGAAATGAAGTTGCGACCACAGCTCGCCCAAGTGATTTTCCAGCGGCGTGCCGGTCAGGCATAACCGGTGCCGCGCCTGCAGCAGGCCGGCCGTTTGCGCCGCCTTCGAGCGCGGGTTCTTGATGTAATGCGCTTCGTCCAGAATCAAAAGATGAAAAGGCTGCAGGCGCAACTTGTCTTCGTCGCGCGGCAGCAGCGCATAGGTGGTCAGCACGATGTCGTATTGCGCCATTTGCTCGAAGCGCTCCAGCCGCTCTGCCCCATGCAACAGCATCACGCGCAGCGATGGGGTAAAGCGGGCGGCCTCGTCTTGCCAGTTCCCCATCAGGCTGGTCGGCGCCACCACCAGCGCCGGCCGGTCGAGGCGCCCGGCTTCTTTTTCCATCAGGATGTGCGCCAGCGTTTGAATGGTTTTGCCCAAGCCCATGTCGTCGGCCAGAATCCCTGCCAGGTTGTACTCGCGCAAAAATTGCATCCATGCCAAACCTTCGCTTTGATAGTCGCGCAGGCTGGCGTGCAGTCCTGCCGGCGCCGCAACCGCGCAAATACCGTCAAATGTTCCCAGCCGGTGCGCCATTGCAGCCATGCGCTCGCCGCCAATCCAGCGTAGACCCGTCTGTCCGGCAAGTTCCGCCAGTCGCGCCGCATCCAGTGTGGTGAGACGCACCGCGCTTCCGGAACAGCGGCTAAAATACAGTTCGCCAAGCGCGCCCAGGATCAGCTTGATTCTGCCCCATGGCAGCGCAACGCGCACGCCGTCTGGCAATGTGAGCGTCATTTCATCGTCGTCGGCATGGCTGGCAAGCAGTTTCGGGTCGAAGTCGCCTGGCGTGCGGTGGATCAACTCGACTAACACCGGCAGCAATGCAATTCTTTTTTGCGCCACCACGATACCCAGTTCAAGGTAGAACCAGGCATTGCCGCCGCCTTCGTCAAGGGCCGCATACCAGTCCTCGACCGCCACGACGTCATAGCGGTACTGACGCATTTTCTTGATGCGCCAACCGGCTTGTTCCAAAGCCGGAAGCGTGGCCCTGGCAAATTTGATCCAGGCTGAGCAAGTGGGCAGCACAAGCGCGCCGCGGATCGGCGCCAATACCATATTTTCTTGTTCCGGCGCGCAAAAACCAGCTTGCACGAGTTTGTGCATGGCTGCGCGCACCGGTCGATGCCGCTCCAAAAGGGCCGCGATCCATGGCGGGATGGGCTCGCTGCAGCTTGGCTCTGCAAGGTCATTAATGTCGGCAGTCGCGGTGGCGCCGTCGTAGGATGCGATCAGCATGGCGTAGTCATGCCATAGCGGACTATTCAATGGCTTTCCCAGCCGATCGACGCGCTGGGCGACGCAGCCAAGCAGAAGCTCTATTTCGATTTGTGCCGGATACAATATTGTTTGCTGTTGCTTGCCCGGAATCGGCAGAAGCGAGGCCAGACCGTCGTTGCATACGCGACTGAGGATTGCTGCGGCATTCTTTTTTTCAAGCGCAGGCATTTGCAGCACAAGCGCAAGCAAGTTCCTGGCAGAAACGCGACCAGTGTCGCCGGAAGCTATTAATTCACCGCACGCA
>JBIODP010000328.1:0-3011 GCA_044445195.1 Burkholderiales bacterium
CATGTTGTACACCTCGCCGCTGGAAGTGCGTTGACCGTGGAATTTTTTGCCATACCACGAGGCGATGCCGCGTTCCTTGTAATTGCCGGGCGCGGTAAGCGGAACATAGTGCTTGCCCAGTGCCTCATATGGCCGGTTGGCAAAGCGGTGCAGCGGCTCATCGCGCGGCACGGCATCCGGTACAGCGCCCAGCCTGGCCGCATCTTCTGCGCCGGGGCCGTCACCGGAAAGGTAGCCCGCGCCGGGGTGGGCTGCTGAAGGTTGTTCTTCCACGTTGCGCTTCGGTGTGCTGCTGCAGGCGGCAAGAATCAACGCAGCAAATAAAATTAGTCCGGCGTGTTTGTTCATCTTCGCTTCCTTATGTCTTGACCAGTTGTTTATGCGTATGAATGCTCATCAGCATGCCAAAACCCAGGGCCAGGGTGAGCATGGAAGTTCCGCCGTAGCTGATCATTGGCAGCGGTACGCCCACCACCGGCAGGATACCGGTAACCATGCCCATGTTGACGAAAGCGTAGGTGAAGAAGGTTAGCGTGATGCTGCCTGCCAGCAGGCGTGTGAAATATGTCGAGGCTTCTGCGGTGATGACAAAACCGCGGGCGATAACAAACAGGTAAAGCCCGAGCAGGATGAGTACGCCGATAAAACCGAACTCCTCGGAGAACACCGCGAAAATGAAATCGGTGGTGCGCTCCGGCAGAAAATCAAGGTGGGTCTGCGAACCATTCATGTAGCCCTTGCCCAGAAAGCCACCGGAGCCGACTGCAATCATGCCCTGGATGCTGTGGTAGCCTTTGCCCAGCGCATCTTGCGCCGGATCAAGCAGCATCAGGATGCGGTGCTGCTGGTAATCGTGCAGCATCGACCATAGCGGCTTTGCCGCCGCCAGTCCGGCCACCAGTGTGATTAACATGAAGCGCCAGGAAAGCCCGGCGAGAAACAACACGTAGAAACCACTGGCGGCGATCAGGACGGAAGTGCCGAGATCGGGCTGGCGTGCGATCAATATGATGGGCAGCAACAGCAATAAAATGGCGATAAAGTAATTTTTCAGCGTCAGCGCAGCTTCATGCTTCTCAAAATACCAGGCCATCATCAGCGGCACCGCAATTTTCATGAGTTCCGACGGCTGTATTGTTGCCACGCCGATGCTGAGCCAGCGTCGCGCGCCATGGCTGATTTCGCCGAACAACGCCACGCCGACCAGCAACAGCATGCCAAGCAGGTATATCGGCACCGCGCTGCGCAACAGGTAATGCAAGGGCATGTTGGCGACCAGCCACAACGCAATCAGCGCAACAAGTATGTTGATGAACTGTTTGCCCACTTGCGCCCAACTGCCGTCGCTGGCGCTGTACAACACAAGCAGGCTGGTCAGCGCAAGCAATCCCAAGGCCAGCATCAGCAAAGGATCAATCGGCGCGAGAAAACGTTTCCACAAGCGTTTAATCATGTTCCACCCCTGTTCTTTCAGTTTGCGTCGGCAACGGCTGCGGCATCTTGTCCAGCAGATAGTAATCGAAAACCTTGCGTGCGATCGGTGCGGCCGTAACGCCGCCGTGCCCGCCGTTCTCGACCAGTACCGCCAGCGCGATTTTCGGCTTGTCTGCAGGTGCAAAGGCGATAAACCAGGCGTGGTCGCGGTTGCGCTCGCCTACTTGGCTCGCGACATATTTCTCATTTTGCTTGATGGCGATGACTTGTGCGGTGCCGGTCTTGCCGGCAATGCTGTAAGGAGCGCCATATCCGGCCACAACGGCAGTGCCGCCGGGCTTGGTCACCGCGGCCATGGCGCGTTTCACCAAATCGACGTCATCGGGATCAAGGTGCAAATCAAAAGCCGGTTGCACAACCGGCACGGGCTGTGCAGGCTTGCCATTGGGTTGCAATTGCCGCAGCAAGTGCGGGCGGTAAGCAACGCCATCGTTGGCGACCATCGCCGTAGCGTATGCCAGTTGCATCGGTGTTACCAGGATATAGCCTTGGCCGATACCCACCGATACGGTGTCGCCCGGATACCATTTATCGTGGTAGTGTGATTCTTTCCATTCCTGCGAGGGCAACATGCCGGGCAATTCTCCGTCCAGGTCAATGCCGCTTTTCTCGCCGAAACCGAATTGCGACAGGAAGCTATGAATGTTGTCTATGCCAAGCTCGGTGGCGAGGCCATAAAAATAAGTGTCGCACGACTCCACGATGGCTTTGAACATATTTACGCTGCCATGACCGCCGGATTTCCAGTCGCGATAGTGGTGGCGGCTGCCCGGCAGCATGAAATAGCCGGGGTCATGTATCGTCTGCTCAGGCGTGCGCGTGCCGTAATGCAGTCCGGCCAGCGCCATGAACGGCTTGATGGTCGACCCGGCCGGGTACTGGCCGCGCAGAATGCGGTTGTTGAGTGGCACGTCCGGCGAATTGCTGAGTTCGTCCCAGGTCTCGGTGTCGATGCCGTCAATGAACAGGTTCGGGTCATAGCCGGGCTTGCTGACAAAGGCGAGCACTTCCCCGTTGTTTGGGTCAATGGCCACCAGCGCCCCGCGATAATCGCCGAAAGCTCGCTCGGCAATTTCCTGCAATTTGGCATCCAGCGTCAGCACCAGATTATTGCCGGACACCGGCGCCGTACGCGACAGCGTGCGCACGCCATGCCCGCCGGCGTCCACTTCGACCTGCTCGAAGCCGGTGGTGCCGTGCAGCTCTTTCTCATAGCTCTGCTCGATGCCGCCCTTGCCGATGTAATCCGAACCGCGATAGTTGCCGTCCAGGTCATTCGCTTCCAGATTCTGCATGTCCTCCTCGTTGATTCGACCGATATAACCGATCAGGTGCGAGGAGTTATCGCGGAAGGGATATTCGCGGAACAATCGCGCCTTGATTTCCACGGCGGGGAAACGGTACTGCTGCGCCGCAAAGCGCGCCGCTTCCTCGTCGCTCAAGCGGCTGCGGATTGGCAGGCTTGCGTAATTGTGGCTTTCCGCCAGCAGCTTTTTGAAAATCCGGCGATCCTTGGG
>JBIODP010000329.1:0-3004 GCA_044445195.1 Burkholderiales bacterium
GCATACCTTGCGCAACCAATGTCTCGATCAGGTCATCGGTCAATGGTACGGTTTTTCGATCGGTGAAGATCTCCCCAACGTCGCGGTCGAATTTGATCTTGCGCATCACGTCGCGCAATTCGCGCACTGGATAGCCGACGATGACGCGGTGGCCGACGGGTGGGCCGTCGAGTTGGGCGTGGAATTGGTCGTTGCGCGCCATGTAGACACCATGCCATTCGATGCGCACGTCGACGCCGTCGTCACGCACTTTCGCGGGTACCGGCTCGCCATGCCAGCACAGCACGCAGGCAAAACCGTCGTCCGGCTCAAGCAGCCAGGCGTCGCCGTCGGCCGTGGAGAACAGAACGAGCGGGCGGTCGAGAATTTCCGGTCCTGTGACAATGATCTTCTGCCGACCGGCTCGGGCCGCGTCGACGATCTGTCGGCATTCGTCCTCAAGCGATAGCCGCTGCTGTGTTTTCTTGAAGCACCACATGACGTGGCCCCAATGGTTATAGCCGGCGCCACGCGCAGCACGATCGAGAGCTTCGCTATGCGAAGCCTTTTGCTTAGATTTGGTTTTGCGGGCGAGTTGCTTGAGTTTGTCGACGGCGACGGCCGACGTGGGGATATAGCGCATTTCCAGATTCCTTTCTGCAATGTGCGTGTAATCAGTGCCCACGTCCGACTTGCGCATGCAGCTAGGTCATTGAAAAAGTGTGTAGAACGATCGTCCCGTCCGGGTCCGCCGAGGTGGGCAGCAGGCTTCGATCTAGCCTACCGCCACTTTACTGAAGATTGACCGTTATTGCAACTGGCAATAGCAACGCCATACTCGGCGCGACTTCGAATGAAGTGCGACGTGTACTCGGCAATTCGGTTGTCAAAACGGGAATCGAACCCACGTCCCGAAATCCCCGGCAGCAGATATCAAGATAGCACTAACCATGCAGGCGCGACCGCCCACGAACCACGAATCCCTCGGCATTCCGCACCGGTATGTGGCGCTCCGCAACTGCGATACTGACGCTGCCGGACACCAGAGGCGACCCCTCCACCATTACAAGATACCAACCGCGTATGCTGTTGGTATTTTTTTGCCTAGACCCGCGTGTCTGCGAGGGTTCCCGAGGGTTCTTGCGGACTCCGGGGTTCGCGGCACCCCTTCAAAAATGGCCGTTTTTGCTCTCTCCTGGCCATTATTCTCCGCGACTCTCTGTTTTCAAATTGGCCGAAGTCCGCAAAGGCCGAGAATTATCCCCATAAAAATCAATAAGTTACACGCGGACTAATCGAGCAGTTTTATTTTGGCATTGATAGGGAAAGAAATCGGCCCGGATTCGGAGAACAGAGAATACGTAAAGAACCGCGTTTATTGAAGCGAAAATTCTGTATGCATAGGGGTTCGGACCCTTGATAGGAATTTCTTGCAAGCAAACAGGCTCACCGTTTTATGGTGGTTGGCTTGCAATATCCGTACTCAAATACTACTTGATCCAGCGCAAATACCATTCAAGTAGTGTGGCGCAAAATGATCTCCATACTCCTCTGTCATGCTGGAGCCTCGTTGAATGAAAAATATCTGGTCGCCCAATTTTATAGCCCTGCTTGTTTCCATCTTCTTGACGGTGGTTGGCATTGTGCTTGGGTGGACGGATATGAAACGCTCTGCAGATTTGAGTTTTGTACTCGGGACTGTTCCGGCGCTGATATTATTGCTTCGCAGCATGTACTGCGCGTTGATACGTAGAGAACTGGGCGTCGATGTGCTGGCGCTATTCTCGATCATTGGCGCAATCGCCCTGGGCCAATTTCTGACGGCCGCTGTCATAGCTGTCATGCTCGTGAGCGGACATGCACTGGAAACATTTGCGCAACAACACGCTGGAAGGGAAATGTCGGCGCTCCTGGCCCGCGCGCCAAGGATTGCCATTCGCATTGAAAGCGATAAATTGTTGCAGGTTGAGATCGATATCATCCGATTAGGTGACCGATTGCTGGTACGTAGCGGCGAAATTGTACCCGTCGATGGGGCGGTGACATCGCCATCGGCCGTTGTCGACGAATCCGCGCTGACCGGCGAATCTGTGCCGGTTGAACGTCGCACGGGCGATCCCGTGCTCAGCGGCACTCTTAACGCAGGCGCGCCTTTCGAAATGCTGGCCTCTGCAACTTCTGCCGAAAGCACCTATGCAGGCATAGTGAAACTTGTCGATGCCGCGCAAAAGTCAAAAGCGCCGGCATCCCGATTGGCGGATCGCTATGCATTCTGGTTCTTGCCGATATCACTGAGCCTTTCAGCACTGGCCTGGGTGGCGAGCGGCAACCCGGTGCGCGGCCTTGCAGTGCTTGTCGTCGCTACACCATGTCCGCTAATACTGGCCGTTCCAGTGGCGATCGTTTCCGGAATGTCAAGCTGCGCAAAGCGCGGCATACTGATCAAAGGCGGGGCCGCGCTAGAAAAACTTGGCCTGGCCAAAATTCTGTTTTTCGACAAGACAGGAACATTGACCGGCGGTAACGCGCACCTCACGTATATAGAGACTGATGCCTGCGTGAGCCAGGCAGAAGTGCTGAGAATCGCAGCGTCGCTGGACCAGATGTCCAGCCACGTGATCGCCAGAGCAGTGGTTGCTGCCGCGCGGGACCGTAATCTTACCTTGGCAGTACCCAGTGAAACGCACGAGCATGCAGGTGCTGGTCTCACAGGCATGGTAGAAGGCAAGTGTGTCGTCTTGGGTTCCTATGCACATGTGTCGGCGTTGGCCGTTTCACCGCCCTGGACGCATCAGTTTCTGGAGCGCGTCGCCGATGAAGGTGGTTCTTCGGTCTTCGTTGCACTCGACGGTGTCATAGTCGGCGCGCTGTTGATGGCAGATCAGATCCGGATCGAGACGCCTCGCGCATTGCGTTTGCTGCGCAAAGCCGGAATAAAGCGCATCGTGATGCTTACCGGGGATAGGAAGGACGTCGCTGAAACGATAGGTGCCAGCGTTGGTGTCGACCAGGTTTATGCAGAACA
>JBIODP010000330.1:0-3001 GCA_044445195.1 Burkholderiales bacterium
CCCGACAATTGTTGTATGTTCATCGTCACGCGGCAATGTAAATTGTGCAGCGCCGCTATTTTCCTGCGCCATGCCACAATCCGGCGCGCGCCAAGGCGATGCGGATTTGCTCGAATGCGCGCAAATTCTGATCGTGGCGCTCCTGATTTAACTCGCGCGATTTTTCCATTTCCTTGAACATGTTATGTCCAAGCTTGCTGAATTGATCGCGCATCCACCATCCCAGATAAAGAATAGAGGCGAGCATGGTCGCCGTGGCGACCGTGCCCGCTATGATGGTGTCGACGTTTTGCATGTCACCAATGATGGTTGATCGAGAGCACGAATTCGTTATCGCTGGTCTGGGTTATTGGCATGCCAATGCCGCTCGCGGCGCCACCCTGATTGAACGTATAGTGATAGTAATCCGCATTCGCTGTCCATCCGTTCGCGATCAGGTTTTCAAAACCGGCGCCTGACACCAACGCAGGTTGACCATGTCGATTGACCTCTTGCAGATTGATGTAAGGTGTCATTAGCGATGCAAGCAAAGCCTGCGGAACGGTCAGGCTCGTGCCGCTTGTGCTTGGCACCGCAGCACCAAATGCGCTGGCGAGCGAATAGCCAAGCCGCGCGCCGGCACCATACGTGCTGCGGTCCTTGATGCTGGAATTCACCAATGGTGCGCCAGTGGCGTTCAAGCTGAAATCATAAGCATAGCGCACAAGGAATGCGGCATAGATTTGCCCATTCCAGAATTCATAACCGCCTTGAGCTCCGAGCCCAAGACCGTTGCTGGCGAGACCGGTCAAGCCAGTGCCGATCACGTCTAAGTTTCCTCCGGCATTCGCCAGCGAGCCACCGGCGAAAATACCAGTGCATGATTGTAGCGTGCAACTAGGCGTGGATGCAACAATAGGTGCTTTCAACACCGGCGATAGGTTAGCGGCATTCGCAGCGCTCGCCGCGCAGAGCAAAAAAGCACCCGCTGCAAAAGGGAATATAACGATTTTAAGAGCCTTATCCGCCTTCGCGCCGACACCCAAAATTCCCGCACCGAGCACGATCGCTGTGGCCGGATCGATCGTCACGCCCGGTATGGCGTGCGGATCGATCATTCCGAGCAAGCCGGCGAGGATCGCGATCGCGCCGGAACCGTAGTGCAAGATATCGCTGATATTCATGTCATTTCCCCCGTTTGGTGTCAAAGATGATGTAGTAACTCGCGACAAGCAACGCAAGCCAAAACAGAACCATCAACGCGGTCACGCTGTCGTCATGCCGATCGCTGCTTTTGCGATTTCATCGGCACGGCGCAACCAATCTGTACCGAAATATTTGAAGCCCGGCATTTCCTCATAAACGGCTTTGCGCCGCGCTGTGAATTGATTGATCAGTTCGGTGATGGTGCCTCTGAATGCATTGAATGCAAATTGTGTTACCGGACCCCATTCGCCATCGATCGTGCATCCGAGCACATACTGCAATATTTTTGTTGATTGGTGTTCACCCTCATTTACATTCGGATCGAAAAAACAAAGATCGAAACCATCAAGCAATGATGGACATTTCGGCAACCAATATGAATTGAAATAGATATAACGCCCTTCATCTTCCGTGATTTTGCGCACATCTTGCGATGTCAGGCCGCGAGCATTGCGGAAGCGTGTGTATTCGCGTTGTGTAACACCGCACATGGTCTCGCCGCCCGGATCGTGCGCATCATTGGAAAAGTTTGCGCCATTGCTCCATAAAGCCGGATGCGGACATTCTTGCGCTAGCACATACGGCCAACAAATTTCAAAACGGTCAGACGTTTGCATGATTATTGTGTCAATCCCGGTATGGGGTTTAAGTTGACGACATTATTTGCTGGCAACAAGCCTTCGCTGCCATCAGGCTCGACTATCGCTTCAATCGTGCTGGCGCCGATGCGCGGCCCGTACACGCTGCCGATGACGATGATCAATCCAATCCAATCCTTGGTTTCTTGCGCGATGCCGGGCAATTCATAATGTCGTGCGACACGCTGTGCCGCATCGGCAAGCTTTTTCGCCTCATCTTCGGTGATCGCGGCGTTCGGCCATTTGGTGACATTGGCGAAACCCGCGTGCGCCATATACAAGATGTCGGCAAAGTCGCCTAAATCCAGGGTCTGCGCTTGGGAACCCCGGGACTTGCGGGGCCTTCCCTTGTCGGAACGGGTCTTTCGGTTTGTGTCGGCTCCACTGTTGTGGTCGTCACCGTCGTTTCCGCTGGCGCTGGCGTTTCCGAGCTTGCCGGGGTCGATTGTTGTGACGTTACCGTTGTCGTTACCGTTCCCATTTCCGCCACCTTCGTTTCCAAGGTTGCTAGACGGCTGCTTGCCGTCAACAACTCCGCTTGCAACGTCTGCAATGTTGTTGCGTGACTTTCGCGACATTCGTCTAAATCCTCTTCCAGATCATCGATGCGGCCGGAAAGCACATCGCGGACGGCTGCTTCCGCGACCAGATCGCGCGCCGTTTCGGCTGCTTGCGCGCGCGCTGCCGCGTGCTCGACGGCCGCTTCGGCGGAAGCTACAGCCGCGTGGACTAGTCCACCGGCTACTTCGGCCGCCGCCGCGCCTGCACTTTCGGCTGCCGCTTCGACGGCCGCGCCCACTGCTTCCGCGTGTTCTGCCATCGTCGTTTCCTTTTGCGTAGCTTGGAAATAGCTACATCATGAAATAATCTTGAAACGTCTTGTCCCGTTCCTTGATCCATTTCACGATCTGATCCAAGCGCAGATTGATATCGCGGTTTTCTTGGACGCAACGCAACGGATCGGGACTTAGATCGAAATCTTTGTGTAGATCGAAATCAACGATTAGCGGGGCTGCCGATATCAGCCCCGATGGAAAAAACGTGCCGCCTTCGCCAATGCTTGTGAAAGCAACGGGAAACTTTCGGCAAAGCGAGCGATTTCCTGCTCAAGAGTTTCCGGTGCCTGCGCATCCATTTGCTGTTTCACTTGGTTCTGATAATCTTGCATGGCGCTGCCC
>JBIODP010000331.1:0-2988 GCA_044445195.1 Burkholderiales bacterium
CATGGCAATATCCGAACACTGGATGATCCACTATCTGAATGCGCACATGAGCGCCAGCCGGGAAAAGCGCGATGAGGAAGCCCGTTTCATGGAGTGCTTCGACACCGTTTTTGCCGCACGGCACCGGGATGCGTTGCAGGCGATCAATCAACGGGCCGGGCTGGATTATCTGGTCGTCGATTGCGCCGAGTCCGCCGACGGCCGATTACTGGTATTCGAGATTGACAGCGCTGCAGTGGTGCATGCGATGGATTCGGCTGAACTATTTCCGTACAAACAAGCGCAAGCGCAAAAGGTGTTCGATGCTTTTCATGCGTTGCTGGAAAAAACGGTGGCGCGCGCCGGCTAGCTATTGCCTGATCAATCCTTAAATCGTGCAGTGAATCAAGCTCTGACCGACAAGGTGCCGACTATGCCTTGAGCATAAGAATCGGCGGCCACAACTTTGGAAAGACTGGGGTTTGCCTGAAGCGCGCTGGCCCAGTTCGAGGTCAGGGCTGCGCTGTTCGATGAAGCGCTCTGCAAGACGCCGGCTCCGCTGTACAGGCCCGACTCAACGCTGGAAGAGGGCAGCGATCCGACGATGGAAGAATCAAGCGACTGCTGTGCGCTGACTTGCGTATTCGTGCCGGCTGCAGGGACGGCAACCGGCGTGGTGGTACTGGTTCCGGCCTGCGCAATCGAATTATATAAACCCGCCGCATCATACGTTTGCGTAGCGGTTGACGCCGCGCCGAGAGTGGCAACGATGCCGCCGGTAGTAGTCAATGCTCCCACTTCCTGCGCCAGCCCCGGGTCGGTGCTGGCTACTACCGGCGACGCGCTCGCGTCCGTAGTCACAGGCGGCGTGTACTGGTAGGTGGGCGAGGCGGAACTGATTGAGGAAATCGACATATCGGGTTGCTTTATACAAAAAGTAACAAGCCTGTCTCATTAAGACAAACCATGAACCGCATAAATTAGTTTCACTATAGCACTAAAATAAGAAAGGGGCAGAGCTTTCAAAGCGATTTTTTGATGCAATCGCCTGTAAAAAGTAGATTCATGACGACAGCTGTATAGATAAACAGTATAGTGCTGGCGTAAGCGTGTAGTACCTTGCCGCGTCTGACGCGGCGCCTGTGCCCTCTTCCCTGGAATGTTAAATGAGCTTAGCCGTATTAAAAAGTCGTGCGCTGGCGGGCATGCACGCGCCGGAAGTGACGGTCGAAGTCCATTTGGCCAATGGATTGCCTTCTTTTACCATCGTCGGCTTACCCGATACCGAAGTGAAGGAATCCAAGGACCGGGTGCGCGCGGCGCTGCAAAATTCGCGCTTTGAATTCCCTGCGCGGCGTATTACGGTAAATCTGGCTCCTGCGGAATTACCCAAGGAGTCCGGGCGTTTCGACTTGCCGATTGCGCTGGGCATCCTGGCCGCTTCCGAGCAGATGCCGGCGGGTGAATTGGATCAATACGAATTCGCCGGAGAATTATCGCTTTCGGGCGAATTGCGCCCGGTCCGCGGCGCGCTGGCAATGACCTTTGCCATGCATCGCGCGGCAGACGCTTCCGGCAAGCAGCGCGCGTTTATTCTGCCGCGCGGCAATGCCGATGAAGCGGCATTAGTAAAGAACGCCGTCATATTGCCGGCGGACTCCTTACTGCATGTATGCGCTCACTTCGCTGCGGCAGATTCCCAGACAAGGCTGGTGCGCCATGTGCCCGCTGTGCTTGCCGGGCGCCCCAGTTACCCCGATTTTTCCGACGTCAAAGGGCAAATTCAGGCAAAGCGCGCGCTGGAAGTGGCCGCCGCCGGCAATCATAGTGTCTTGATGATCGGGCCGCCAGGCACCGGCAAATCCATGCTGGCGGCCCGTTTCCCGGGGATATTGCCGTCCATGACCGATGAGGAGGCGCTTGAATCGGCTGCAGTGCAATCGCTGACCAGCGGTTTCAATGCCGTCAAGTGGAAAACCCGCCCTTTCCGCGCCCCGCATCACACGGCATCCGGCGTCGCCCTGGTCGGAGGCGGCAGCACACCGCGCCCGGGCGAAATCTCGCTGGCCCATCGCGGCGTATTATTTTTGGATGAACTACCCGAGTTCGACCGCAGAGTACTGGAAGTGCTGCGCGAACCGCTGGAATCCGGTCACATAACCATATCGCGCGCCGCGCGTCAGGCAGATTTTCCGGCACGTTTCCAACTGGTGGCCGCCATGAACCCCTGCCCTTGCGGTTACTTGGGCCATCCGTCGAATAAATGCCGTTGTACGCCGGACATCGTTTCCCGTTACCAAAGCAGAATATCCGGCCCGCTGCTGGACCGCATCGACATGCAAATCCACGTCGCTGCGCTGCCGCACGAAGACTTGCTCAAACTGGCGGATGGGGAATCGTCGGCAGCGGTAGCCTGCAGGGTTGAACGGGCGTTCGACGTGCAACTCAAGCGCCAGGGAAAAGGCAACAATACTTTATCTACCAATGAGATCGATCTGCATTGCAAGCCGGACAGCGCCGGCGAACAGTTGTTGCGCACAGCGATGACGCGCCTGAACTGGTCGGCGCGGGCTTATCATCGGGTGTTGAAGGTGGCGCGGACTATTGCGGATTTGGCGGGGTGTGAGGGGATTGGGCATGTGCACATTGCTGAGGCGATTCAGTATCGGCGGGCTTTGCGGGAGCAGTAGAAAAAATGGAGCGTTTATTCGAGTCGAGCCGGCGGCAAGCAAAATAGCAATCGATTGCTTTCGTCACTTTTTAGCCAGCTTGATTTCTTTGACCATCTCCTCGAAGTCGTCGAGATCCTTGCTATTGAACCCCGGCGTCTTGAGCAACTGATCCCGGTTTGCTTCTACGAGCGGCGCTAACACGTCCAGCATTCTGCCCAGTTGCCGGCCATAGGAAAATTTCGATGAAATTTTCCGTTCCATCTCAGGATTGCCTGAGTTCACGATATTGACGTTGAATAGCCCGATCTGCGCGACGGCTTCCCCCCAGGTTCTAATC
>JBIODP010000332.1:0-2983 GCA_044445195.1 Burkholderiales bacterium
ACGCCGATGGCTGTGCCGGGCTTGCCAAGCTCCAGGGCCGTGAGCGTATTTCGGTTGATCCCTGCTTTACTAGCAAGGTCCACCACTGACCAACCGCGACGAATCCGTGCGATGCGGATGCGCTGGCCTAGCTGGACGACACGATCAGAGACATGCAGCGGAATGGTAAAGTTGCTCATAATTTTGGGCTTACATACACTTAACGACCATCATAATAGGCAAATTACGGAAATTCCTCAAGGATTATAAGGAATATTTGACTAAAATAATAGGTACAAAGCCTATAAACAGCCAATTAAGTAGGCAAACAAGCTTCCACGCCTATCGCCGCGCCCATACAGTCAGATTGCGGATGCCGCCTCGCGTGACTGTAGACTCCCGTTTACTACGGGCGACTACTGTCTGGCCAGTTCCGGCGAGGTGTTGCAGGCTGCACGGCACATGCTTGCAGCCCGACGGTAAAATTTCGTGCCAACGAACAACGCCAATTTTCACCGGCAGATTTACCGTCAAAAACCGCCCTCCGCGCCCCCCAAAATTCCGACCGCCAAAATCAAAATTTGTTATTTTTCAATAACTTATGCTGCTATTGATGTCGTATTTATGATCATCTTCAATAAAACGCAAGCAATTGATTTATATAGATATTTCCATCACCCCTCACTCCCACTCGATGGTCGCCGGCGGCTTCCCCGAAATGTCGTACACGACGCGATTGATGCCGCGCACTTCATTGATGATGCGATTCGACACCTTGCCAAGCAAATCATGCGGCAGGTGCGCCCAATGCGCCGTCATGAAATCCTGGGTCTGTACCGCGCGCAGCGCAACGACGTAATCGTAAGTGCGTCCATCGCCCATCACTCCCACCGATTTGACCGGCAGGAACACGGCAAATGCCTGGCTGGTCTTGTCGTACCAGGACTTCCCTTCGTCGTCCGTGGCAGCGCGCAACTCTTCGATAAAGATGGCATCGGCGCGGCGCAACAGGTCTGCAAATTCTTTCTTTACTTCGCCCAGTATCCGCACGCCCAGGCCCGGGCCGGGAAACGGATGGCGATAAACCATCTCGTGCGGCAAGCCCAGCGCTACGCCCAGTTCGCGCACTTCGTCCTTGAACAATTCGCGCAGCGGCTCCAGCAATTTCAGGTTCAGCGTTTCGGGTAAGCCACCGACGTTGTGGTGGCTCTTGATGGTCTGTCCTTTTTTCCCTTTGCCCGCGCTCTCGATAACGTCGGGGTAAATCGTGCCCTGCGCCAGCCATTTGGCATTGCGCAGTTTACCTGCTTCAACCTGGAATACCTCGACGAATTCACGGCCGATGATCTTGCGTTTGGCTTCCGGGTCGGCAATGCCGGCCAAATGCCCCATAAATTGCTCAGTGGCATCTATGCATATCACCTTGACGCCGAGATTCTTTCCGAACATGTCCATCACCATCCGGCCCTCATCCAGACGCAACAGGCCGTGATCGACGAATACGCAGGTGAGTTGAGCGCCGATTGCGCGATGAATCAGCGCTGCCGCAACGCTGCTGTCGACCCCGCCGGACAATCCCAATATGACTTCATCCTTGCCGACCCGGTTGCGGATCGCCTCGACCGCCTCGGCGATATAATCCGGCATGTTCCAGTCGGCCTTGCAACCGCAAATCTCGTGCACGAAACGGCCTAAAATCGCCTTTCCCTGCAAGGTATGCGTCACTTCGGGATGAAACTGCACGGCGTAAAATTTTCGCGCTTCATCGGCCATCCCCGCGATCGGGCAGTTGTCGGTCGACGCCATCAGCTTGAAGCCCTGTGGCATGTCAATGACCTTGTCGCCGTGGCTCATCCACACCTTCAGCATCCCGTGGCCCTCCGCCGTGACGAAGTCGTTGATGCCGTTAAATAACGCAGTATGGCCCCGGGCTCGCACTTCCGCGTAACCGAATTCGCGCAGCAGGCCATTTTCCACCTTACCGCCCAGTTGCTCTGCCATGACCTGCATGCCGTAACAGATGCCCAGCACCGGCACGCCTAAATCGAACACCGCTTGCGGCACGCGGGGCGTATCGCCTTCGGTAACCGAATTCGGGCCGCCGGAAAGGATCACGCCCGCGGCGCCGTATTGGCGAACAAATTCATCGCTTACATCGTAGGGATACACCTCGGAAAAAACACCGGCGTCCCGCACGCGGCGGGCAATTAACTGGGTGACTTGCGAGCCGAAATCGAGAATCAGAATTTTTGAATGCATGGTAATGGATTTTGCAGGAGGCACCCTATTCCGCACGGTAGTTCGGTGCTTCCTTGGTAATTTGAACATCATGGACATGCGACTCGCGGATGCCGGCCGAGGTAATTTCAACGAATTCAGCCTTTTCGCGCAACTCGTCAATCGTGAGGCAACCGCAATAGCCCATAGACTGGCGCACGCCGCCCACCAGTTGATACAGGATCGCCAAAACACTGCCCTTGTAAGGCACGCGCCCTTCAATGCCTTCCGGCACAAATTTGTCCGTTCTGCTCGCGGCATCCTGGAAATAGCGGTCGGCGGAACCGTCCGCCATCGCAGCCAGGCTACCCATTCCGCGATACGATTTGTAGCTGCGGCCCTGAAACAGGATCACTTCGCCCGGCGCCTCTTCCGTGCCGGCAAACATGCTGCCCATCATCACGCTGGAAGCGCCTGCCGCCAATGCCTTCGAAATATCGCCGGAATAGCGAACTCCGCCATCGGCGATACAGGGAACGCCGGTGCCTTTAAGCGCCTGAGCAACGTTGGCAATGGCGGTAATCTGGGGAATCCCGACGCCGGCGACGATCCGCGTGGTGCAAATGGAACCGGGACCGATTCCAACCTTTACCGCATCGGCGCCATACTCCAGCAGCGCTTTAGCCGCTGCCCCTGTCGCAATATTGCCGCCGATAACATCTACGCTCGGGTAATTTTTCTTGATCCATTTGACGCGGTCGAGTATGCCCTGCGCATGGCCATGGGC
>JBIODP010000333.1:0-2970 GCA_044445195.1 Burkholderiales bacterium
CCGCACTGCCGCGTGAAAACAAGGCAGGTGGCAAATTGGCAGGCAATACCGAAAAGAACGCAGTCTCGAAAGTACGCGAAGTGGCAACCAAGACAACTAAATCGACTCCCGCCGTCCCCGTTGACGGCGCACTGATAACCGAAGCGCAAATCATCAAGATGAGCGACAAGGATTATATGAATGAAGCACAATTGGCCTTCTTCAAAGCGCGTTTGCAGCAGCTTGAAAAAGACCTGCTCAAAAATGCCGGTGAGACCACTGAGCATTTGCGTGAAACCGTGCTTGTGCCCGATCCGGCAGATCGCGCTACCATTGAAGAAGAACATGCGCTGGAATTACGCACCCGCGACCGCGAGCGCAAGCTGCTGAAAAAAGTGCAACAGTCTATCGCCAGTATCGATTCCGGCGAATACGGCTGGTGCGAAGAGACGGGTGAGCCAATTGGCATTCCAAGATTACTGGCTCGCCCCACTGCGACGCTTTCACTCGAAGCCCAGCAACGCCGTGAATTGAAGCAAAAACTGTACGGCGATTGACAGGTAATCGTCATGGCCGCCTTGCCGCTTTTGTTGCAGAATAATAATTCGACAATCGCGGCAATCATGTGCTTAAAAGGCATTGCGCTCATCGTGCCGACCATGCTCCGCCAGAATTGACGGGGGGTGTTCTTCACCCTTGCAAAATAGACTGTCGACACCCATATCCGTTGAACTGGATGCAATATCGTTCATAGGCCGACTATCGATCGCAACATCAACCCTCATTTCAGAGGCACATATGGAACAATTTCACGGCACCACGATACTTTCCGTGCGGCGCGGCAATCTCGTCGCATTGGGCGGCGATGGCCAGGTCACTCTCGGGAATATTGTCATGAAGGGTACCGCCCGCAAGGTGCGTAAACTATTCCAAGGCAAGGTGCTGGCAGGGTTTGCCGGCGGCACGGCGGATGCTTTTACGCTACTGGAACGATTTGAAGGCAAGCTCGAAAAACATCAGGGCAATTTGATGCGCGCATCGGTCGAGCTTGCCAAAGACTGGCGCACCGACCGCATTTTGCGGCGCCTGGAAGCCATGTTGCTGGTGGCAGATCGCGAATCGACCCTGGTTATTACCGGAAACGGCGATGTGCTTGAGCCCGAAAACGGCATCGGCGCAATCGGTTCCGGCGGTGCATTCGCACAATCCGCAGCCAAGGCGCTGCAAGAAAATACCGACCTGGCGCCCATCGACATCATCAAGAAGTCACTGACGATTGCCGCGGAATTGTGTATTTATACAAATCTGTCCCATACTATCGAAACGCTGGAATAGCCGGCAACGGAATCCACAAACACATCATGAATATGACACCCAAAGAGATCGTCTCGGAGCTCGATAAACATGTGGTCGGTCAATCTCGCGCCAAGCGTGCGGTAGCAATCGCCTTGCGTAACCGCTGGCGCCGGCAGCAAGTCGCGGAACCGTTGCGCCACGAAATCACGCCGAAAAATATCCTGATGATTGGACCGACCGGCGTCGGCAAAACCGAGATTGCGCGACGTCTGGCGAAATTGGCCGATGCGCCATTTATCAAAATCGAAGCCACTAAATTTACCGAAGTCGGTTATGTCGGCCGCGACGTCGACACGATTATTCGAGACTTGATCGACATCGGGATCAAGCAAACGCGCGAAGCCGGCATGCGCGGCGTGCGGACGCAAGCTGAGGATGCCGCCGAAGACCGCATCCTCCATATTCTGGTTCCGTCCGCCCGCGATTTCGGCTTTGGCGACACTGCCGCGCACACGGAAGAAGAAAAGCAAACCGGCAATACGGCGCGCCAGGTTTTTCGCAAACGCTTGCGTGAAGGGTCGCTCGACGCTCAGGAAATCGAGCTGGAATTGGCCGAATCCGGACCGCAGATGGAAATTATGGCTCCTCCCGGCATGGAAGAGATGACCGAGCAGATCAAATCCATGTTTTCCGGAATAGGCAGCAACCGCAAGAAAAAGCGCAAGCTCAAGATCAAGGATGCGATGCGGCTGCTGGTTGACGAGGAAGCGGCAAAGCTGATCAATGAAGACGAACTGAAGCAAAAAGCAATCGCCAATGTCGAGCAGAACGGCATTGTATTTCTGGATGAAATCGACAAAATCGCGAACCGCTCGGAAGTCGGCGGCGCCGATGTGTCGCGCGCCGGCGTGCAGCGCGACTTGCTGCCGCTGGTGGAAGGCACGACCGTCAATACCAAATACGGCATGATCCGCACCGACCATATATTGTTCATTGCGTCGGGCGCATTTCATTTGGCCAAACCTTCGGATTTAATTCCTGAGTTGCAGGGGCGTTTTCCGATCCGCGTAGAACTGGAGTCATTGTCGATTGCCGATTTTGAGCGCATCCTGACCGGTACCGATGCCTGCCTCACCAAGCAGTATGAAGCCTTGCTGGCAACCGAAGGGGTGACCGTGACATTCACTCCTGAAGGCATTACGCGGCTGGCGGAAATTGCCTTTTCGGTCAATGAAAAAACCGAGAATATCGGCGCCAGGCGCTTGTATACGGTGATGGAAAAACTGTTGGAAGACGAGTCGTTTTCAGCTTCCGACGGCAGCAGCCGTGAGGTGGCGATCGATGCCGCTTATGTCGACGAACGGCTTGCCGAGCTTGCCGTCAATGAGGATTTGTCGCGCTACGTGCTGTAATTGTTTCAACCCCTCTCCCCCAGGGGAAGCACCGGGGGAGTATAACCGCGCAACGGTCTTCACGCGATTGCGCTGCTATTATTCAGAAAAACGACATTAAATATATATGCCCTTAGACAAGGCTCTGATGACCGATAAAATAAACGAACGCACTGAAAAAGTGAAACCCGCTTTGGTATATCCATGCGGAGAGGCGCCGGAACCCGGCGCCGCCAGCCAGGTGGCGCCGGGCGTGTTATGGATGCGCATGCCGCTGCCGTTTGCGTTATCGCACATTAATCTC
>JBIODP010000334.1:0-2946 GCA_044445195.1 Burkholderiales bacterium
ACTGCAAATGGAACAGGCGGTCATGGTGTCGCTGTGGCGGGGCGACGAGGAATATGTATTTCCGGCCCGGGTGGTTGGCAATGGAACGACCCGGGTGCGGGTGCGTTGGGAGTTGACCACCCGGGAGCAGCAGATGGCGCTGGTGCAATGCACGTTTGTTCGTGCCGATGCGTGGGTCGGTTGGACCGATGGTCGTAAGCCCGACAGGCCCTTGTCCAGTTTACGCAAAGTGTTGTTTACCGGAGTAGAAGGCTACGAACGGATCGCCGCGTATTGGCGGCCTGTTAACATGCCATTCATGCCGCTCGTGAACAAAACCGTCGGCCTTGCACATTGGTTCGCCAGCCTGCTGCCGCGCCGGCCAAAATTGATTTTGAACGATACGATGTCGGAAACCGATTATGCAGCGCACACTGCGGGAAAAATATGAAACTTAAGAACTTCGTCGCTATTTTTATTCTGGCGGCAGGCTTGCTTGGCGCCGTTGCCGCGCCGGCGCTGACATCCGCCTCTGCGCTCGCGCTTCCCCCTCCGGCGCAGGCGACCGTCGAGCCCACGGTGGATACTGCCTCCTTGCCATCCGAGATTCGGCGCATTTCCTTTGCCAAACTCGGTCAACCGGTGATACGCTTGCGGACCGCCACCGGGCGGGGCGTGGTCTCGTTTGGCACGCGCGCGGACGAGTTGGTGACGAAGGCATCGCTCAAGCTGCGCTACACCTATTCACCCGCGCTGATCCCCGGACTGTCGCATATCAAAGTATTGCTTAACGATGAAATCGTCAGCGTGATCCCGATTACCAGGGAGAATGCCGGTCGTTCCTTGACCCAGGAACTGGATATCGACCCCCGTCTCATTACCGACTTCAACAAGATTACACTGGACTTTGTCGGTCATTACATCAATGAGTGCGAAGATCCGTTGCACACCAGCCTGTGGGCCGATATCAGCGGCGCCAGCGAGTTGCAATTGACGGTGCGCCCGGTTTTGCAGAAAAGCGACCTGGCGCGACTGCCGGAGCCGTTCTTCGATCCGCGTGATTTCAACCGTCTCAATCTGCCGTTTATTTTTTCCGCCAAGCCTTCCAAGGCGACCTTGCGTGCCTCCGCCATTACCGCATCCTGGTTCGGCAAGCTGGCAGGCTGGCGTGGCGCCCGCTTTGCCGCTTACCTCGATGCTGCGCCGAAAGGGCATGCAGTGGTATTCGCGACGAACGCCGAACGGCCCGGATTTTTAAGCAAGGCGGCGCCGTTTGCCGGCCCTGGCTTGTCCATCCTCACCAACCCGGGCGATGGATATTCGAAGCTGCTGCTGGTGAGCGGGCGCGACGGCGACGACTTGAAAATGGCGGCCAATGCGCTGGTGCTTGGCAACGCCGCCCTGTCCGGCACGCAAGCTGCCATTACTAAACCGCATGATGAGGCGCTACGCCGTGCCTACGATGCGCCAAACTGGGTGCGGATGGACCGGCCGATGAAATTTGGCGAACTGGTCGAGTCGGCCCAGCAGTTGCAACTATTCGGCCACAGGCCGGACCCGGTTCGGCTCAACCTGCGCATGCCGCCCGACCTGTTTACCTGGCGCAGCCGGGGCGTGCCGTTCGATCTGAAATATCGTTATACGCCGCCGATACGCGCCAGCGAATCGCGACTTGTGATGAGCATCAACGATGAGTTGGTGCAGGCGGTGAATCTGCGTTCGGCAGGGCAGGGCGATGAACCGCGCCTTCGGGTCCCGCTGCTGGATGGCGATCTTGTCGCCGAACGGCAGAACGTCATGATCCCGCCGTTCAAGTTGGCGCCCCGCAATCAAATGCAATTCGCTTTTTCATTCACCTATCAAAAGGAAGATGCCTGCCGCGATACCCAGGTGGAAAATGTGCGGGCCATTATTGACTCCGATTCGACTATCGACTTTTCGGGTTTCCCGCATTATGCGGAAATGCCGCATCTCGGTTATTTTGCGACGGCCGGTTTCCCGTTCACGAAATATGCCGATCTCGCGCAAACGGTGGTCGTATTGCCCGAGGTAGCCACCGCGCAAGACATAAGTGTCATGTTGACGCTGTTGGGTCGCATGGGCGAATCGACCGGCTACCCGGCAACGCAGGTCAGCGTGGTCGGCCCCAAAGATCAAGCCGCATTCAAGGACCGCGACCTGTTGCTGATCGGCGCGGCGCCAAGCCAGAGCCTGCTGGACCAATGGGGGGAGCAGTTGCCCGCGCTGATTACGGGCGATTACCGCCGCATCAGCCAACCGGTGCGCTCGGTCAGCTTCCTTTATGATTGGCTGGGATTCGGCACGGAGCCGGACCCTGCAGTCGCGACGCAAGAGGTGATGCGCGATCATGGCCCCCTGGCGGCATTGTTGGGATTCGAATCGCCCGTCACATCCAGTCGTAGCGTGGTCGCGGTGACTGCTGCCCAGGCGCCGGATCTACTGCAAATCCTGGATGTGCTTGATGACGATGGGCTGACCAAAGCCATGCATGGCAGCGCCGTGTTCGTTCGAAGCGGGAAGGTAGATAGTGTCCTTGCCGGCAACACCTATACGATCGGTTCATTGCCCTTCTGGACCATACCCTGGTTCGCGTTGATGCAGCGCCCCATCCTGCTCGCGTTTGTCTCGTTTCTGGCCGGTGTGCTGCTGCTTTATGCGCTATGGCGCATGTTCAAGGCCGTCGCTAAATTCGGCGCGCGAGATGATGAATAAACCCGCGCAAGCACCTGCTCGCGGTAGTTCAACCCCCATTACCAGGCTGCGCCGGCGCATGCTTCAGCACCTGCTTCAGCCTCTGTGCCTGGCCGCCTGTAGTATAGCGATGGCGTCCGCCACCGCCGATACGCATGCGGCTTCCGCTTCCTGCGACAATTGGCCGGCATGGAGCAGTTTTCGGTCGCATTTCATGAATGAGGGCGGGCGCATCGTCAACCCGGCGTCGCCGAA
>JBIODP010000335.1:0-2937 GCA_044445195.1 Burkholderiales bacterium
CCCGACACGAAGGGGCGGACGCGTTCGAAATCCGGCAGCATATAAAGCCCGCCGATGTGGTAGTAATCGATAGTGAGATCGAACAGCGGGTTGCCCGTGAAAGTCCCGGTGGTCGTCAGGCGTGTGTCCTGGCGGCTCAGGAAGACCTCGATCTGCTTGTCCGGCTCCGTGTCAAAATCCAGCATCAATCCGTATGAGGACGCATCCTGGACCTCGAATGTTGACAGGGTGTTGGCGTCCTCGAAGCTGCCGCCGTAAACGTGACCGACGAACGGCGCGACCTCGACGGTTTGCTCCGCCGATGAAATTGAAGGGAACAAGGAGCATGCAAATAAAAGGCCGGAAATAATTTTCCGGATGATCGTAGCAATGCTTCTCATCGGTGGCCCTCCAGGCATAGGATTGATAATCCATGTTTTCGCAAGGCAATGTAATCCCGGCGTGGAAGGACGTCAATATGGCCGGCGATGAGCACATCGCGAGTAGATAATGCGGGCCGATCGTCTGTTGATGACTGTCGCGGGCTGAACTCCGCTTCGGCAGTGGTAAAATTGCGCCAAAATCACGACTCAGGGAGGAATGACAATGCAGATCCATACGGTCAAGACGGTACCCTTCAACGACCAGAAGCCCGGCACATCAGGCTTGCGCAAGCGTGTCCTGGTCTTTCAGCAACAGCACTATCTGGAAAACTTCACGCAGTCCATCTTCGACACCATCGGAGTTCCGCCGCAAGCGACGCTGGTGCTGGGCGGCGACGGCCGTTATTACAACCGCGAAGCGATCCAGACCATTTTGAAAATGGCCGCGGCCAACGGCTTCGGTCGCGTGCTGGTCGGCCAGGGCGGCATACTCTCGACCCCCGCGGCTTCCTGCGTGATCCGCAAATACCGCACCCACGGCGGCATCATCCTGTCGGCCAGCCACAACCCCGGCGGGCCTGACGGCGATTTCGGCATCAAGTACAACACCGCCAACGGCGGCCCCGCGACCGAGACAGTCACCGAGGCGATCTACACGGCGAGCAAAAAAATTTCCCAATACCACATCGCCGACACCGCAGATATAGAACTGGACAGGACCGGGGATTACAAGATAGCCAGCATGACGGTGTCGGTGATCGATCCGGTCGCAGACTACGCCGGGCTCATGGAATCGTTGTTCGATTTTGCCGCGATCCGCAAGTTGTTTTCAAGCGGATTCAGGATCCAGTTCGATGCGATGCATGCGGTGACCGGCCCTTATGCCCGCGATATCTTCCTGAAGCGGCTGGCCGCTCCGGCAGACAGCATCATGAACGCGGTACCGTTGCCGGATTTCGGCAAAGGTCATCCCGACCCCAATCTCACTTACGCGCATGAACTGGTCGAGATACTGTATGGCGAGAATGCGCCGGACTTCGGCGCGGCTTCCGATGGCGATGGCGACCGCAACATGATTCTCGGCAAACATTTTTTCGTCACACCGTCCGACAGTCTCGCGATACTGGCCGCCAACGCGCACCTGGTGCCGGGCTACCAGAAAGGGTTGGCCGGCATCGCGCGCTCGATGCCGACCAGCGCGGCGGCGGATCGCGTCGCAAAGTCACTCGGCATCCCGTGTTACGAAACGCCGACCGGCTGGAAGTTCTTCGGTAACCTGATGGATGCCGGCAAGGTGACATTGTGCGGGGAAGAGAGCTTCGGCACCGGCTCGGATCACATCCGCGAAAAGGACGGCCTGTGGGCGGTATTGTTCTGGCTGAATATACTCGCGGTGCGCAAACAGTCAGTAGAAAAAATCGTGCTTGAGCATTGGGCGCGCTTTGGACGCAACGTGTATTCGCGCCACGATTACGAAGACATACCCACGGATGCGGCCAACGGCGTGATGAAACTGCTGCACGACAGTTTTGCGGAATTACAGGGCGCGCGGTTCGGGGATCTGCAGGTGAAATTGTGCGATGACTTCAGCTACACCGACCCGGTGGATGGCAGCGTCAGCACCGGCCAGGGCATACGCATCATCTTCACCGACGGCTCGCGCATCGTGTTCCGACTTTCCGGCACCGGCACCGGCGGCGCGACATTGCGCATCTATCTGGAAAGTTTCGAACCCGACGTATCCAGGCATCATCTCGATGCGCAGGAGGCCCTTGCCGCGCTGATCGGCATCGCGCTGAAGATCTCCGAATTGCGCGAACGCACTGGGCGCGAAAGGCCTACCGTCATCACTTGAGCAGCCCTTATGCGGCTATAATCCGCATGTTGACAACGTGTCCGCGCCATTCAGGCGCGGATTCATTTGAAGGAGCGCAACATGCCAGGCAAAAAAATCATCCAGACCCCGGATGCGCCCGCCGCGATCGGCACTTATTCGCAAGCCGTGCGCATCGGAGAGACAGTCTACCTGTCAGGCCAGATCGGACTCGATCCGGGCACGATGCAGATGGCGGAAGGCATCGAGGCGCAGATCCATCGCGTGTTCCAGAATCTGCGCGCGGTATCCAGTGCCGCCGACAGCAGCTTTGACGATCTGGTGAAATTGAATGTATACCTGACCGACCTCGGCCATTTCTCCAAGGTGAACGAGATCATGGCCGGCTATTTCCGCCAGCCTTATCCGGCGCGCGCCGCCGTGGGCGTTGCCGCACTGCCGCGCGGCGCGCTGGTGGAGATGGATGGTGTGCTGGTGGTTCAGGATTAGGTGCACCCCCATAAATCCAAATTTCGTCGTGATACGGCGTTGCTCAATAAATTCTATTGCTTACATATTAGTCATATGCGGCGCAATAAAATTTAATTCGCGCCTTGTCTCACTTAGAACTTTGAATTTCTGGAGGCGCACGCCGTATTCGAGATGGACGCCGACTTCTCGCACAAGCCTTCCGATGTGCCGCGCCTCATAGCGGCGCTGGAAGACGCTGATTTCGTAATCGGCAGCAGATATGTCCCCGGC
>JBIODP010000336.1:0-2924 GCA_044445195.1 Burkholderiales bacterium
ATCTTACACCAGAGGATGACCCGACGTCTGAATTTCTATTTTGGACGGGAGTGATATTTAACAGAGCTACCCTTCCGAACAAAGCCCTGCGGGAGCGCGTCATGGAAGGAGCAAAAGAAGCGCCGGGCGAAGGTCTCCAGTCCCAGCGCGTACTCCGCTGTGAGGCCCGGCAGCGGCCGCGCCTGCGGCGCCAACGCGGCAGGCATTTGCGCCAGCTAGTGTACAAAGGAAGCGGGGGCATTGCCATCCGGATCGATCCGGTAGATCTCCGCGCGTTCTGGAGCCTGCGATTGAAGCAGGCGTAAAGTGCTTTTTATTGTTTGCGTTTCCAGGCAAAGCATCCCAGGTGGATTGAAATCAAATGTCTGCTTTCGGGCGTCGCAACTTCATTGCCGACTGCGCATAGGGGTCGTAAGTGACTGTACGATTTTGCGGAAGCGGCCATTCGATTTTGATTTTTCGAAAATTGCCAACCGGTGTCCGCCAATGGCCGGTGCTTGGGTTTGCCGTCGCCCATCAAAATCGGCTATGCCCGCTTCCCGACGGCAAGCGGGCGATCGCGCACCGCGTTCGAACGACCTCAAGCGCACTGGCGGTCGCTCACGTACGAGGGATTGCGCCGCGTGGCCAGGAGTGCGAATACCCGGCAACTTTGACATGCGAATGTGTGGCAACGTTAATGCGAATATGCAACTGATCGATTCACTGCCCGCACCAGCGGTACGCCAAACAGCCGGGCCATCGATTCAATGGACTGCCTTTGTATATCAGGTTCGCTCAATCCGTCGCCAAACCAGTTGTTCGCCACGCTGATGATAACGCTGGGACGATGCCACATTGATGCCATCATCGGCCATACCAACAAGTCTTCATAGCAAAACGAAAATGCGACTTGACGGTCGAGAAGCTGCATCACTCCCGGATGTGTCCAGTCGGCTATGGCGCTTTCCGTAGCCCACGGACGCCATAGCCCGATCGGAATAGGCTGGCGACTGGCGATATGTCCTTCCGTCGCCCCAAGGACAAGCAGGCTGTCGCGGAACTGCGCGCCTTCGAATATATCCGTGCCGATCAGCACTACCGAGCCGGATGTTTTTGCGGACGTTGCTATATCTTTCCACCAAAACTCCGTCGCGGGACGCCACTTCCCTGCCACTTCTTCCGGGAGCACGATGAGTTTGTTGCCGGCGTCGAGCCGCCTTTTGACGTCGGCGATTAACGCTTGGTGACGTTCATACGCTGCTGCCGGATTATTTGGGAACTCTCCATACCGTGTATTGATGGCCGACCATCCTACGGGCACTAAATGAGGCTGATACAACAGATTTGCACAACCGCTGAGAGCGATGAATCCTACGAACATTCCTGCGACAATCCGATTATCGAACCTACACCTAGCGGCTACGGCAATTGACGCCAGCATAATCATAGCCAGGCATGCCCCGCCGTAACCCCATCCTGGGAACAACCGACCGGCGACTAACACGGGTGAAAGCCAGCCGATGATACCGATCGGCGGCACTGCCAACAACACTAGCGCGATAATTGATCGCAGAAATACTGCCCGGTGCGACGCCTCACGCTTCGGCCAAGCCCAACACCATACCAAAGCCAGCAGCGCAGCATGTAATACCCATACCCCGACCCCAAAACCACCATTCAAATTCGGAAAGAACCTGCCGACCACGACGGGTACATCGCGCGCGCCGGCGAGATAATATCCAAGCATAAAAACAAAAGCGTGGCCTCTCGACGGCTGACAGGACCAAAACATGGGTACGAAAAGCACGCACCAGAGGGAACCCAACGACGACCAGGCCAGCAAACCGATGGCGGCTCCCCAAAATAGGCTGCCGATTGGTCGCAACGCTGCCAACCGACGTGAAGCTGCAATTAAGCATAAGGGCATACGCCAAAATGCTTCAGCGCTATCCACAGTTGTTGCGTAAATGCAATGGTTTTTGCGGGATATGCTGGCTTATTTTTTCTTCGGGTTTATCGCCGCTTTCAATGTCGCGCCTGCGGAGAATTTCGGCGATTTAGATGCCGCGATTTTGATGGCTTCGCCGGTTGCAGGGTTACGCCCCTTGCGCGCAGCGCGCTTGGAGACGGAGAAAGTCCCGAAACCTGTGATGGCTACCGTGTCGCCCTTCTTCAGGCGTTCGATGATAATGGCGATGAGCGTATTCACGGCATCGTTAGTGACGGCAGCGGACAATTCTGTGCGCTTCGAGAGTTCTGCAATCAGTTCGCCTTTTTTCATAACGACTCCTTGGAAAAAAGCGAACAGATTAACATAGACACTCTCAATTATTCAATCTTGACGAACTCCAACCACTGCGCACAGGAAGGCAACGCTCCCGCGATTTCAAGTACCTTTGATTCATGCTGACAACAATCGACGAACCCACCCTCCATAATCGCAGAATGCAAATAGACCAAATCCGCCAATGTTCTTGCGCCATACTGATCCGCAATACCTGTCAGCGTTTCCACCGAATCGAGCAATTCCTTCATGAACAAACAGGCTTTGTCGTATCCTGTCGCCTTGCGCTCCTCCCCGGTCTTGCCATCGACCAGCGGCTTTCCATCCCGATCAAGCCAGACCGTTTGGTCGTAATCAACTTCATTCTCGTTGGTCAATGGATCAACCAATGCGTAATCGAGCGGCGCTTCCGCCCATTCGATACACTCGACCTGCATTCCCTTGCCACATCCGCCGACAGGGCGCGGATTGTCAAGAAGGTCGTGAAACTGCACCGCACCTTCCGCCTTTTCCAAGGCTTCAGCCACCGTGCTGGCTTCAACGCCGGCTATTTTGACCCGAACCTGCGTGTATAGATGAACTGCATATTTATTATGATTCACGTTTTTACTCCATGTGAGGCCACGGGGTGTAGTTTGCCTTGCGGGCAAACTACACC
>JBIODP010000337.1:0-2920 GCA_044445195.1 Burkholderiales bacterium
ATCCAGGACGCCAGCCAGATACTGGCGGCACAAGCGATGCAGTTGCTCGACAGCGCCGAAGCTTTGGCCGACGCGCCGCTGCGGGTGGCCGACCTGGCGGTGCGATTGGGTGTGAGCGAGCGCCACTTGCGCCGCATCCTGGTGCAATACCTGGGTGTGACGCCCTCGCAATACCACCAAACGCGTCGCTTGCTGCTTGCCAAGCAACTGCTGTGCGACACCGCCTTGCCGATTGCCCGCATTGCCCAGCTCAGCGGTTTTGCCAGCCAGCGCCGCTTCAATACCGCCTTTGCCACGCGTTACCAGCTGACGCCTTCGGTGTGCCGACGCGAGGGCCAGGCCGCCAGTGACGTGCGCTTGAAGCTGTCTTATCGTCCGCCTTATGACGACGTCGCGCTACTGAAATTTTTGGGCCAGCGCACTGTGCCAGGCTTGGAATTATGTCTCCCCAGCGAGAACAATTCGGGCGAGTTTCTGCGCATTGTCCGCATGTCGGTGGGCGCACGCAGCCACCTGGGCTGGGTGCGTATTCGGTTTGAAGCTGCGGCGCATCGCGTGCATGTGCAAATGAGCGACAGCCTGTTGCCCGTCTTGCCCGCCGTCTTGCAACAGGTGCGCTGGGCGCTGGATCTGGACGCCGACCCGCTGGCCATCGAGGCCACCTTGGGTTGCGACTTTGCGCATTGCGCCGGCTGGCGCGTGCCGGGCGCCTGGGACGGTTTTGAGCTGGCGGTGCGCGCGGTTCTGGGCCAACAAGTTACGGTAGCGGCGGCGCGCACGTTCACCCGGCGCCTGGTGCATGCCTTGGGTGAGCCGCTGACGACGCCGTGGCCACAACTCACCCATGCCTTTCCGACTCCGGCCATGTTGCTGCAAGCGTCACCTGACGACTTGGGAAAAATCGGCATCGTGCGACAACGCCAAAAAGCCATCCATGCGTTGGCGCACGCTGTGTTACATGGCGGTCTGGATTTGAAACCCGGCCCGCCGGTGCAAGCCACGGTGCAGGCCTTGATGGCTTTGCCCGGCATTGGCGAGTGGACCGCGCAATACATTGCGATGCGCGCGTTGCGTTGGCCCGACGCGTTTCCGGCAGGCGACATCGTGGTGCAACAACGACTGGGGGTGCGCGACGGCCCGCAACCCGCGCGCGCGGCCACCGCGCTGGCAAAAGCCTGGCAACCCTGGCGCAGTTACGCCGTCATTCGACTCTGGCACGGAGAATCCCCATGAAACTCGTTTGCAACACCATCGCCACCCCCTTGGGCCCCATGTTGCTGGCCGCCAGCGATGCCGGACTGGCAGGGCTATGGTTTGAAGATCAGCGCTACTACCCGGATGGATTCGGCTGGCAAGCGGTGAAGTCCCAGCGCTGGCTGGATCAGGCAGCCGAGGAGGTGCAGGCGTATTTCCGCGGTCAATGCCGGCACTTCGAAACACGGCGCGCGGCAGCGTGGGGCACGCCGTTTCAGCGTAACGTGTGGGAGGCTCTGGTGGCAATTCCCTGGGGCGCCACCACCACTTACGGCACCGTGGCCGCGCAACTGCACAAGCCGGCGGCGGTGCGCGCCGTGGGCGCGGCGGTGGGGCGCAACCCTTGGAGCATAATGGTTCCTTGTCACCGCGTGCTGGGCGCCAACGGCAGTCTGACGGGTTATGCAGGCGGCCTCGCGCGCAAGCAAGACTTGCTGAGACGCGAAGGTAATCCGGTTCCGTGACTTTTGGGAAGCCAGACGTCTGAAACGTCAATCCGTCATCACGATTCCGGCACCGCTTACAAGCTGTAGTGGAACGCCAGCTTGAACCGCCGATCGATTTCATCGCGCGACAAATGGTGGTTCTGGGCGCCTTGATGGCTGATCTTGATTGCGCCCATCAGGCTGGAGAGGCGTCCGGTCGTGGGCCAATCGAGTCCATTGCTCAAGCCGTACAATACGCCGGCCCGAAAAGCATCGCCGCATCCGGTTGGGTCCACCGCCTTGTCTACGGGAACACAAGGGATGTCGATGCGTTGCCCCGCTGCATAGATTTCGGCGCCCAGTTCGCCTCGGGTAACAATCAGCGCGGACAAGCGTTCGGCAATGTCTTCCAGGCTAAGGCCGGTGCGTTCCGTCAGCAATTCGGCCTCGTAGTCGTTGACGGCGACATAGGTGGCGAGATCGATGAAATGTTCCAGTTCCGTGCCGTTGAACATCGGCAAACCCTGGCCGGGGTCGAAGATAAAAGGGATATTCAGGCTGGCGCAGTCGTGGGCATGTTGCAACATGCCGTCGCGTCCATCCGGCGCCACAATCGCCAATTTCACCGTGCCGGCATCTGCTACCAGATTTTGATGGGAAAGCGTCATGGCGCCGGGATGAAAAGCCGTGATCTGGTTGCCGTCGGCGTCGGTGGTGATGAACGCTTGCGCCGTAAACGACTTGTCGATGGTTTGAATGCACCGGCTGGGAATATTCAAGTGGAGCAGCCGGTCAAGATAAGGCGCGCCGTCCTGGCCTATGGTCGCCATGATGAGCGGGTCGCCTCCCAGCAATTTCAAATTATAGGCAATATTGCCGGCGCAGCCGCCGAATTCGCGGCGCATGGTCGGCACCAGAAAGGCAACGTTTATCTTGTGCAATTGGTCGGCAAGCAAGGCCTCCGAGAAACGTCCATGAAACGACATGATGGTGTCGTAGGCAAGTGAACCGCAGATGAGTGATGTCATAGAGTGGCAGTGAAGTGAGAGATGACTAAACAAAAACAGCGCAATAACAGGTTTTCAGGACTGCCGGCACCCTTACGGATAAAACACGCCTACATGATACCCGGCCGGTTTTGCTCCGGAAAATTCAAAATACAGCTTGATAGCCTGCTCGGAGTTGGACGCCAAACCTTTCGCCGCTTCGTGACTGTCCGACAGGTATTCATGCGGGGCGAA
>JBIODP010000338.1:0-2908 GCA_044445195.1 Burkholderiales bacterium
ATCGTCAAGGAGTACGGTACTATTCCCGATGTCGAGTGCCTTCCTTCACAGATTAATCAGGTCATCATGAATATGGTGGTGAATGCCGCGCAGGCGATGGGTCCTGAGCGCGGCAAGATTACGCTGCGTACCGGAACCGACGGCTCGATCGTCTGGATTGAAATAGCCGATACCGGCCCCGGCATTGCGAAAGAAAACCTGCCGCGTATCTTCGACCCGTTTTTTACGACAAAACCGGTAGGCAAAGGCACCGGGCTCGGGCTTTCGCTTTCATACGGCATCGTGCAAAAACACCAAGGCAGCATCGATGTCAAGAGCGAAGTCGGCAAGGGGACCTGCTTTCGCATTACTTTGCCGATTCATCACGCCAGACAGGATAACGGCGACAAGGAGGGTGCGCCATGAATGAGACGATACAGCCCACTGCATCGCCGATTCCAGCGGCCAGAATTTTGTGCGTCGACGACGAACAAAACATTTTGTCGTCGCTGCGGCGCCTGTTCCGCGCTCACGGGTACCAGGTGCTGCTGGCCGAAGGCGGCGCCGCAGGGCTGAAGGTGCTGGAGACCGAACCGGTCGATCTGGTCATTTCCGACATGCGCATGCCGGAGATGGATGGCGCCCATTTTCTGGAGCAGGTTCGCAACAGATGGCCGGATACGGTTCGCCTGATGCTCACCGGCCAGTCCGATATTCAATCGATACTTGAGGCCATCAATCGAGGTGAAATCCATCGGTACATCACCAAGCCGTGGGATGACAACGAAATTCTTCTCATTGTACGTCTTGCTCTGGAGCGCAAAGCCCTTGAGCACGAAAAACAGCGACTGGAAGCATTGACGCGGAGCCAGAACGAAGAACTCAAGGCGCTCAACGCCAGCCTCGAATTGCGGGTTCAGGCACGGACCGGCGAGCTCAAGAGCACGCTCGATAAGTTAGTCGCCGCCAATGGCAAGCTCAGGACAAATTTTCTTACCTCGATCAAAGTCTTCTCGGGCATGATTGAAATGCGCGGCGGTAGTCTGGCGGGACATTCGCGACGGGTAGCCGATCTGGCGCGCAGGATTGCGGTAGAGATGAAATTGGATGAGCGCGAAACGCAGGATATTTTCATTGCAGGCCTGCTTCACAACATCGGTAAGATCGGGTTTCCCGATGAGTTGCTTAGTATGCCTGTCAACCTGATGAAAGGCGATAATCTCGGTTTTTATCAAAAGTATCCGATGCGTGGCGAACAATTGTTGATGCCGCTGGAAGATTTGCGCAGTGCGGCCCGGATCATTCGTTCCCACCAGGAACGTTTTGACGGAGAAGGCTTTCCGGATCGTCTGTCGGGATTGAATATTCCAATTGGCGCGCGTATTCTGGCGCTGGCATGCGATTATGAGAATCTGCAATGCGGCGTTCTGTTGGCGCGCAATCTGCGTCCGGAGGAGGCAAAGGCAGTGATATCGCGAAACCGCGGTATTCGTTATGACTCGATGGTGGTGAACGCCTTTTGCAACATCATGGGTGTAAGCGGGGAGAAGCAGCCTGCCGTCAGCGTTCAGCGTGACAGTGTCGAACTGAATCCTGAGGATTTGCAACCCGACATGGTCGTCGCCCGCGATTTGATTTCCCAGGACGGCTTTCTGCTGCTATCGTCCGATCACATTCTCACCGAGCGGCTGATTCAGCAAATTAAGGAGTATCAGGCCGCAATGGGTACCCGCTTGAAAGTTTGCGTGGAAAGAGGAGAACACGATGAGGCGGATTCTGATCATCGATGATGACATTAATGTGCTTCACGCGTTGCAGCGAAACGATACCGCAAGAACTTGCCGTCACATGATCTGAAGCATAGGGGGCAACGTAAGGGGCCGGGATTGCATGGCCCCGTTACGCTTCCTATGCGCCCCTTATTTTCTTACTTGGCGTTGCCGTCTTGCGCGCGATCGATCAGGAAGGCGGTCAGCAAAGGCACCGGGCGGCCGGTTGCGCCTTTAGTTGCGCCGCTTCGCCATGCGGTACCGGCGATGTCCAGATGAGCCCACGTGTATTTTTTCGTATAACGTTCGAGGAAACAGGCTGCCGTGATGCTGCCGCCAGCCGGGCCGCCAATATTCGCCATGTCGGCGAAATTCGATTTCAACTGCTCCTGATAAGCATCTTCTATCGGCATGCGCCATGCGGTATCGTCGGTTTTCTTGCCGGCGGCGAGCAACTCCCCGGCCAATGCGTCGTGTTCTTTGTCGTGCCGGGTAAACAGGCCGGAATTGTGATTTCCCAATGACGTTACACAGGCGCCGGTGAGCGTGGCGATGTCCACCACCGCGGCCGGCTTGAAGCGCTCCGCATAGGTCAGCGCGTCGCAAAGTATCAGGCGGCCTTCGGCGTCGGTATTGAGCACTTCGATGGTTTGACCGGACATCGACGTAACAATATCGCCCGGCTTGGTGGCGCGGCCGTTCGGCATGTTTTCGCAGCTTGCGATGATGCCGACGACATTGAGCTTCAACTTCATTTCAGCGATGGCACGGAACGTGCCGAGGACCGATGCGGCGCCGCACATATCGTATTTCATTTCATCCATGCCGGCGCCCGGCTTGAGCGAGATGCCGCCGGAATCGAAGGTGATTCCTTTGCCTACCAGCACTATCGGCGCATCTTTCACTTTGCCGCCCATGTGTTTCAGAACGATAAATTTGGGCGGTTCGTCGCTGCCCTTGGTTACAGACAGGAAACTGCCCATTTTGAGCGCTTCCAGCTGTTTGCGATCCAGCACTTCGACGCCGAGCCGATAATCCCTGGCCAGCTTCTTCGCGGTGTTGGCCAAGTACGTCGGTGTGCAGAAATTGGCTGGCAGATTACCGAGATCCTTGGTCAATTCAATGCCATTGGCTAATGCAACACTTTGCGCGAGGGTAGC
>JBIODP010000339.1:0-2865 GCA_044445195.1 Burkholderiales bacterium
ACGCAAATCCCCGTCAGCTCATGCTGGCGGGGATTTTTGCGTTTCAGGCTACTCAAGACCCTATCGAATCTACCAATCCGCAACATCTTTGTTACAATACGCTTTTCGCTGATGTAGCTCAGTTGGTAGAGCAACTGATTCGTAATCAGTAGGTCGGACGTTCGATTCGTCTCATCAGCACCAGATTTTCGGCGCCGGCACCAAGTCCAAAGGGTCTATAACCAGAAATGGTTGTAGGCCCTTTTCTATTCTGGCTGGCGGTTTTGGCTGAAACGGTAAAAAAACGCGGAACTTCTTGTTTAACAAAAACAAAGGAGTTGCCGTGACCAATAAGGGTCGTACAACTCCTTGTTTAATCAACCAGGGAGTTGCCGTGACTTTAACCACCATTTCGGTAGTCAGTACCAAGGGCGGTGTGGGTAAAACCACACTCGCAGCCAATCTCGGCGGAATTCTTGCCGATCTTAAATTGCGCGTTCTGCTGATCGATGCAGACGTTCAACCATCCCTCTCAAAATATTACCAAATAGCCACCCAGGCTACGCATGGCCTGCATGCCGTCATCACACGTGGCGGGTCGATCAGCTTTGACTGTGTCAGCAAAACAACGATTCCGGGCCTGGATATCATCCTGTCGGATGCGCCGGATGGATATTTGCAGACCTGGCTTAAAGACCGCGAAGACCGTCTCGTCATTCTGAAGCGGGCGCTGAAATCGCCGTTCGTGCGCGACAATTACGACGTCGTCCTCATCGACACGCAAGGCGCAGTCGGCGAACTCCAAAAAACCGCAGCAATGGCCGCCGATCTGATGATCTCGCCGATTAACCCCTCCATCCTTTCGGCACGGGAATTCGCGTCCGGAACCATTTCCATGCTGGAAAGCCTGAACCGCATGGCGGACATGAGCGCCGAATTCCGTTCCGGCGACCTGTATGCCCTGATCTACGCGCAAGACCAAACCAACGACGCGCGCACCATCGCCGACCTTATCCGCCAGGATTTCCGCAGTTCCAACCGCGTACGTGTGATGGAATCGATTGTGCCCCACTCCACGGTATATCGAGCGGCGGCGACTTCGCAGGTGCCGGTTCACCGTCTCGACCAGCGAACCAAATTCAATTCCTACGAAGTCATGCATTCCCTTGTCTGGGAATTGTTTCCCAATCTTAAAGGCACTTATGTCGGCGAAGCGGCCGTCCAATCCGCGCCTGAAGAGATCAAGAGCGGGGAATAACGCATGAATACCAAGAAAAAATTGTCGGTCGATCAGGTGCGCGCAAGCATGGGCATCAGTAACCCTAAGCCGGCAACGACCAATCCCCCAACAATGTCCGCTCATGCAAATGGCGGCATGGGCACCGGAAATCTGTCGGCAGACGACTCCATCATCCGGCTGCATATCGACTCGATTACCACCTACAAGCGCAATCCAAGGCGAAAAATCAACGAACTCTACGTCGAAATACGCGAGTCAATACGTGCTCGCGGTATGGACACCATTGTGAAGGTTACCAAGCGTCCCGGCGAAGACTTGTATTTTCCTGCGGCTGGCGGCAATACGCGCATATTGGCGCAGAAGGAACTATACGCGGAAGGCCGCGACGACAAATTCGCCTATCTCGATTGTATTTTCACGGAATACACGAGCGAGGCCGACATTCTCACCCGCCACATCATCGAAAACGATACGAGAGCGGACCTAGTATTTTGGGACAAGGCCAACGCCATTCTGGAATTGAGGGGAGAGATTGAAGCGGAACTCGGGGCTGCCGTCTCGAATCGCCAGTTGGCAGAATTACTCACGGCTCGCGGCGTGCAGATTGGCCGCGATGTGCTTCGAACCTACACCTTCGCAACCGAAAAGCTGAGCGATCTCGGCTCGGCGACGGCGCGGCTTTCCGGTAGCAACGTCCGCGAAATCATTTTGCCTAACTACCAAAAGCTGGTGCGCATCTCGGAAAAATTTGGGATTCCAGCAGAGCAATTCCATGACGGCATCGCCAGGCCGGTATTCAGGAACGCCGATGAAAAATTCAACAAGGCCCAAGAATTTAACGTCGATATATTCTGTGCCGATCTTACCGATGCGACGGCAAACGCGTTAGGTCAGGCTACCCCGGCATTGCGCAGCATGCTGAGCATCCTGGAGCAAACGCCGGACGCAAGCAAAGACGACTTGATCGCGCCGGCATCGATACCGGCGAGCGCAGATGTGTCGGATTCTCCTGAATCAAAACCGTCTTTCAAAGATACAACGGACAGTGACGACACCGGAGACCTACCATCGAACGCCAGATCCTCTGCATCATCAAGTGCAGGACTTGGGTCTGTTAAGTCCACCGAAGTCCTGTTCGCCAACAATCTGATACCCGGAAACCATACCCGGCAAGCTCAGGAAGAGTCCAATCAATCGCTTGATTTTGTGGAAAATTCCAGAGCGGAAACGGAGCAATCGCGGTTATCGGACAGCGCAGACGACGCGGTGCTCTCCTCTGCGAGCGGAACGAGTGCCGGGCACGATATCGCAACCAAGGCGCGCTTTATGTCGCGGCTGCGCGCATTTTCTCAGATCGTCAATTTGCAGGAATCGATACGGATCGACGATACGTTTCCACTATGGTTCTACGCGGATCTGCCACTTCCAGACAAGGAAGGCGTGCCTCTCGATATCGAATCGCAGGCAGGCGGGAACCCCTACCGATATATGGCGTGGTGGTACTTGGCCGGCCTGTGCGGTGTCCTGGAGGACGGCTCGACCGCACGTGCCAATTTGCCGCTCGATAGCCGAATCTCGATCGCCATTGCCGACGACGATAAATGGGACGACGAAATTCGCAATACGATCGGCGAACCGTTGTACGA
>JBIODP010000340.1:0-2859 GCA_044445195.1 Burkholderiales bacterium
ACGCGGCAACAGGCTAAGGCGCAGGCTGCCTTCCAGCCCGAGCGCGCTGGCAAGCCCCCACGCAGACACCATCGCCGTGCCGCTGCCGACCAGAACGCCTGCCGCCAATACTACCCAATGACGCCGGATAATTTCCCGCTGATTATAAATAGGGACCGCAAAAGCAACGGTAGCAGGCCCCAGCAGGGTGATGAGCCAATGCGTGCCATTGATGTATACGCTATAGCTCGTATGAGATGAAACGGTGATGGCGATCAACAGCAGCGGTGTCAGGATAATCGGCGCCGTCAACCAACCCGGCCAGCGGCGATAGAAATGTTTGGCAACTATATAGAGCGCTATCGTCACGGCAGACCATAAAATCATGGACTCCAGAACCGCAAAGGAGGCGCGATTGCTCAACCAGCCGTTCCAGAAGTTCATGACTGGTCATCCTCTATCGGCTGATGCCTGGTATTCCAGTGCAAACAGGCATCGACAACGAATGCTGTGACGATCATGACGACGACAGTGCCGACAAGAATAACGGCAAGAACCTTCAGGCCCAGCCATCCAAGAAATTCGTGATGATTTAAAACTGCAGGAACTGCCGGTATGAAAAAAAGCAGCATCTCGGCAAGGAACCATTCCGCCCCAAGCTGCAGATTGAGCAAGCTGAATCGCCGGCTGGCAAATAGGGCGATAACAATGAACATGCCGACTACGCCGCCCGGCACAGGCAACCCCAGCCAGCGCACCAGCGCGTCCCCGAGCAACCAGAACGCGATAATCAATAAAATTTGAAGAAGGCGGCTATGACGAAGCTTGCGGCGGCAGATAAGCGAAAATTGTCGAAAAATCATTTTGAATCTTGTGTAAGGGTGTAAGGATATCACACCACCGGCTTTCTCAAAGCTGCAAAATTGATCGCAAATCCGCTTCTGCCGACCCTGAGTCCTGCATGTCGCTGTCGTCGCCTTGCAGCCATCCGTTGCGTCGTAAAGTAGACAAATCCGACAAAACAGACGATGTCAAAATTCCGGCCACAAATTAAATTAACCCGTAAAAACAAATATTTACGCCACTTTTAACGAAATGGCATGCTCCTTGCTAAACGATGATTGAGACTGGTTGCAAAGGACCAGCCTATCCACCCCAGTTTGCCGGAGCGACACATGCACGTTCAACCGATTTACATGGACTACTCCGCGACGACACCGGTCGATTCGCGCGTTGCAGAAAAAATGATTCCCTTTCTGACGCAACGCTACGGCAATCCGGCAAGCCGCTCCCATGCCTACGGATGGGATGCCGATGAAGCGGTCGAGCAGGCGCGCGAACAGGTGGCGGCGTTAGTCAATGCCGATCCGCGCGAAATCATCTGGACTTCGGGCGCCACCGAATCGAATAACCTTGCAATCAAGGGCGCCGCCGACTTTCTAAGCAGCAAAGGCAAGCACCTGATCACGTTAAAGACCGAACACAAAGCAGTGCTTGACACCATGCGCGAGCTGGAAAGGCATGGCTATGAGGTGACGTATCTTGAAGTTGAGCCCAGCGGTTTGCTCGACCTTGACCGCTTCAAGGCGGTCTTGCGGCCCGACACGATCCTGGCCTCGGTCATGTTTGTCAACAATGAAATCGGCGTGATCCAGGACATCGCGGCGCTAGGTGAAATCTGCCGCGCACACGGCACCCTGCTGCACGTCGATGCAGCCCAGGCCACCGGCAAGGTCGATATCGACCTTGCGAAACTCAAAGTCGACCTGATGTCGTTCTCGGCACACAAGACTTATGGCCCCAAAGGCGTCGGCGCCTTATATGTCCGACGCAAGCCGCGGGTGCGGCTGGAAGCGCAGATGCATGGCGGCGGTCATGAACGCGGCCTGCGCTCAGGCACCTTGCCGACCCATCAAATTGTCGGCATGGGCGAAGCTTTCGAGATCGCGCGCCTTTCCATGGACGCCGAAAACAAGCACATCCGCACGCTGCGCGACCGCCTGCGCGCCGGTTTTTCCGGCATTGAGGAAGTACACGTCAACGGCGACCTGAAACAGCGCGTGCCGCACAACCTGAACGTCAGCTTCAACTATGTCGAAGGCGAATCGCTGCTGATGGCGATCAAGGACATCGCCGTTTCTTCCGGCTCGGCCTGCACGTCGGCCAGTCTGGAACCGTCCTACGTGCTGCGCGCGCTTGGGCTATCCGACGAAATGGCGCATAGCTCGATCCGCTTTTCCATTGGGCGTTTCACTACTGCAGAAGAGGTCGACTTCACGATCGCGCTGATCAGGGAAAAGATCGCCAAGCTGCGCGCGCTCTCGCCATTGTGGGACATGTACAAGGAAGGCATCGATTTAAACACGGTGCAATGGGCAGCACATTGAACACGGTGCCGGCGGAATGTTATGCGCCGGCCGGAAACTGACAACGGAGAACATCATGGCATACAGCGACAAGGTTCTTGACCACTACGAAAACCCGCGCAACGTCGGCACCTTCGACAAGGACGACGACAGCGTCGCGACCGGCATGGTCGGCGCCCCTGCCTGCGGCGACGTCATGCGGCTGCAAATCAAGGTTGGCAGCGACGGCATCATCGAAGATGCCAAATTCAAGACCTATGGCTGCGGTTCGGCGATAGCCTCGTCGTCGCTGGTGACGGAATGGCTCAAGGGTCGCACGCTTGATCAGGCGCTGGCCATCGAGAACACCGCGATCGCCGAGGAACTGGCGCTGCCGCCGGTAAAAATTCACTGCTCGATCCTGGCTGAAGATGCCATCAAGGCGGCGGTCGCCGATTACCGCAGCCGCCACGGCAACGCCGGCGAAGCGCTCTACCCTATTTGCGCGCCGGTTGCCGTCTGAACTGCGCCATCC
>JBIODP010000341.1:0-2833 GCA_044445195.1 Burkholderiales bacterium
CCCTTGGGCAGGTCGGGATAAAAATAATTCTTGCGCGCGAACACCGAGCGCGGCGCGAGATGCGCGCCGGTGGCGAGGCCGAACTTGATCGCGCGCTCCACAGCACCTTTGTTCAGTACCGGCAACACGCCGGGCAGCGCCAGGCTCACGGCGTCCGCCTGCGTGTTCGGCTCCGCGCCGAATTCGGTAGATGCACCGGAGAAGATTTTGCTGTTGGTCGAGAGCTGCGTGTGTACTTCAAGCCCAATGACAATTTCCCAACTCATGGTTGCATTTTCCTTGCTTTTCTCGGAGTACGTGGGGTGGCTGTTTTTATTGCTGCGGAATTGAGCTTGACGATTTTCTCCCAATCAATGCTTCCGTCTGGCAAACAATATTTCTCTATGAATACCTTGGTGAAGCGATTGGTTACTTTGTCATATTCCATTTGAAACTCTTCATTGCGTAGTTTTGCTTTATGGCCAAGAGGCTCTATCAAGTCAAGGTAAAGGTTGTCATCCCCACTAATGAGCGTCCAGAATTGCTCTCCGCAAAATTTGAAGTAATCACCTTTATCAGGTTTGTTATCTCGACCATAACAACAACCATTGACTGCCACAACGTTCTTTACGGCACTGTTTTGGCGTAACACAATTTTAGCCGTTCGGAAATTCTGCTTCATTTTTTTGATTTGGCTGGAATTTCCCCAATTAGGGCCGGACTTAATCGAAACAATGTAACGCGCATTGTCTTGACTAAATTCTAAATCAATTCCCTCGGTGCTAGATTTGATGCCACCTAAGGCTACAGAACAAGCGTGAATAGCTACGCTCTCAAGAAAAGCACCAAAAATTGTTTCTTCTTGAGAAGAGAGATGTGCATCGAGAATGGCTTTAACTAATCCGCTTGCAGTATTGATATTCTTTGCCTTAAACAGGTACGGATTTTTTCGTTTAAGTACCTTATCCAGCTCAAGGCCAATCAAGCTTTCCACGCGACGTTGATGAAATGAAGGTAAGTTTTGCTCTATGAATGATGCAATTTTACTTCTCATGGCGTCACCTTGTATTTCGCCCGTTTCTGCAACAACACCAGTTGCCGATCCTCAATTTTTTCTCTCGCCATCTCACAGTATTCTGGCAATATCTCAATTCCTATTGAATTGCGGTGTAGTCCTTTTGCAACCTCAAGTGTGGTGCCAGACCCTGCGAAAGGATCCAGTATGAAGTCACCCTCGTCGGTAAATAATTTTATAAACCACTCTGGAAGCGCTTTTGGAAAAGCGGCGCTATGGTTCTTGTTGCCGCATTCGGTAGCCATGTGCAGCACGTTGGTCGGGTAAGCCATCGTGCGTTGCGACCAATTAGCGATGTTCTTTCCGAAGCCGCTACCGACTTGGGAGTCGTAGCGCACCACGTCATTCTTACCCAGCGACTTAAGCCGCGAATCTGCCCAGTCGCCCATAGGTACCATGACGGACTCTTGGTTCATTTTGAATTTGCGCGACTTGGTAAAATGCAGGCAACGCTCCCACGAATCTCGAAAGCGATTGGGCCATTTTCCGGGATAACAATTTTTCTTGTGCCAGATATATTCTTCTGTCCAGTACCAGCCTTGCTTGCGTAAGGCCAAGATGAGTTCCAGCACATAAGTATGTCGTTCCCCTTCCTCTGCTTTTTCTTTGATGTTAAGTACGAATGACCCAGAGGGTTTCAACACCCTTAAGAATTGCTCTGAGCGCGGCAAAAACCACTCAACATATTGCTCCGGCTTGATGCCACCGTATGTATGAACGCGGCGATCTGCATACGGCGGGGAGGTAATGATCAAGTCAATAGAGTTATCGCTTGCCTTTTTTAATATTTCCAAGCAATCGCCTTGCAGAATTTCTGTGCGTAAACTCATATAATTCCCTGCGGCGCGCGGCCATGCCAGTCTGTCGCCAGTTGATATTGGTGTGCAACGTTCAGCATGCGCGCCTCATCAAAATAGTTCCCGATGATCTGCAGGCCCACCGGCATGTTGTTTGCACCGAAGCCGCAGGGGATGGACATGCCGGGCAATCCCGCCAGGTTCACGGCGATGGTGTAGATGTCGGAAAGATACATCTGCACCGGGTCGTCGCCTTTCTCGCCCAGCTTGAATGCAGTGGAAGGCGAGGTCGGCCCCATGATGACATCGCACCGCTTGAAAGCTTCGTTGAAGTCCTGGGCTATAAGGCGGCGGATTTTCTGCGCCTTGATGTAATAGGCGTCGTAGTAGCCGTGGCTCAAAACGTATGTGCCTATCATGATGCGTCGCTTCACTTCCGTGCCGAAGCCTTGTGCGCGGGTTTTCTCATACATGTCGGCGAGGTCGGCGTATTCCGGGGCACGATAGCCGTAGCGCACGCCGTCGAAACGCGACAGGTTGCTGGACGCTTCCGCCGGAGCCAGCACGTAATACACCGGCACCGACAACCTGGAATTCGGCAGGCTGATCTCGACCACGGCTGCGCCCAGCTTCCTGTATTCGGAAACCGCAGCTTCGATGGCATACGCGACATCGCTGCCCAGTCCTTCGGCGAAAAATTCCTTCGGCAGTCCAATGCGCAGGCCTTTCAGCGGTTTTGCCAAATCACGCGCGTAGTCTTCCGTGTCGCGTTGCAAGCTGGTGGAATCGCGTTCATCAAACCCGGCCATGGTGTTCAGCAGCAGCGCCAAATCTTGCGCGCTGCGCGCCATCGGTCCGGCCTGGTCCAGGCTGGAGGCGAAGGCGATCATGCCGTAGCGCGAGCACACTCCATAAGTGGGCTTTAAACCGGAAATTCCGCACAGTGCGGCGGGCTGGCGGATGGAACCGCCGGTGTCGGTGC
>JBIODP010000342.1:0-2831 GCA_044445195.1 Burkholderiales bacterium
AGGCCCGCATACTCAAGATGAGCTGTTGCGCACATATGCTTCTGGACAAGAAAACCTTTACAAATGGTTCATTTCCATCGGTGTTAAATTTTCCTCTGTTGAGCTCAGCGCAGGTCAATCAGTCGGACGCAGCCATAGCACTGATCCGGGTGAACTAATCGCTAAACTCCATTCTATTGCTGAATCTTATGCCTCCGTAGAAATTCGCACAAATACCACAGCAGTTAGTCTGCTACGGCCTGGAAATTACGACCCGGTTGTTGGAGTGACGTTTGACCAAAACGGTAAATTGATCGATATCGCCGCACGCCGCGGCATTGTGATTGCGACTGGTGGCTTTTCACGATCGGAAGATTTGCTTCAAAATTTCGTTCCACATCAGTCGAAAGCAATGCGAGTTGGAGGCAGGGGGAACGTTGGCGACGGCTTACGCATGGCATGGCGCCTAGGTGCAGGCATGCGCGATATGGGAGAAGTTAAGGGCACATTTGGAGCACATATTTCTGCTGGCCATGATGGTCAAGAAATGTTGTTGATGTTCTATCGCGGCGCGGTCATTGTAAATCGCAGTGGAAATCGCTTTATAGATGAATCTCTATCCTACAAATTAATTGGAGATGCCTGTTTATCACAAGAAGGGTCAATGGGTTGGCAAATATTTGATCAACGCATCTTTGATGAATCAGCTCCCGGAGCGCGTTTATTCGATGCCCGTCCAGCGCTCAATCGCGGGCTGCTTATTAAGGCCGAATCGTTCGAGGCGCTAGCGGAAAAGTGTGGCATCGATCCAGCTGGACTCGCGCGGACGTTATCGACTTACAATAAGGATTGCTTGAAGGGTTTGGACAACGCATTTGGCAGGGACGGATTGTGTCATCATACTGGAAGACTTGCTGCAATCGATAAACCGATGTTTTTTGCATACCCATCTACAACCGCCGTTCTCGCCACGTATTGTGGGCTCACAATCGATGCGAAGACCAACGTGCTCGATGTGTATGAAGAACCGATAGAAGGACTATATGCAGCCGGCGAGGTTATGGGCGGATTTCATGGCCACGCCTTCATGACCGGTTCTTCATTGGGTAAATCGGCCTTATTTGGCCGTATAGCTGGCCGAGAGGCCGCTCTGCGGAACAGATCATTGTAATTGGCTATCCTGCGAACATGGTTCAGGGCCTTGCGACGCCCCATCGGCGAGGCTCTAGGCCACGGAGGAAATGGTATAAAAATTAGCAGCGCAAAATAAGCGCGGTTCAGCGACCACCCGACTTTTGCTGTACGATGCCAAAATGCGGCAACACATCCTGGCATTCCTCGCAGGTCCAACCGAAACGTCGACACCGACGAAACATGGAGCGGCACAATGAAATTAGACGGCAAAGTTGCAATAGTAACCGGCGGTGCCTCCGGCATCGGCAAGGCGACATTGATAGAACTCGCACGTTGTGGCGCAACCGTCATCTGCGCCGACGTCGACGAGAAAAAGGGCGTCGAGGTCGCGAAGGAAGCGAAGCAGACCAATCTCGCGGTCGAGTTCGTCGCCATCAATCTCGCCGATAAAGCCAATATTCGCAGCACGGCAACGACGGTGCTGGCAAAACATCCGCGCATCGACATCCTGGTCAATGCGGCGGGCTGGGGCGACGTCCAGCCCTTCATCGAAAATACGCCAGACTACATGGAGCGCGTCATCGCCATCAATCTCGGCGGCGTGCTGCACCTGACGCAGGCTGTGTTGCCGTCGATGGTGGCCGCAGGCAAGGGCAAGATCATTAACGTCTCCAGCGATGCCGGCCGCGGCGGCAGCAGCGGGGAGACCACCTATGCCGCCGCTAAGGGCGGGGTAATCGCCTTCACCAAGTCGCTGGCGCGCGAGGTGGCGCGCAACCAGATCAATGTCAATTGCATCTGCCCGGGACCGACCGACACGCCGATGCTGCAATCGCGGCCGGAAAAACTGAAGGAGGCATTTCTGAAAGCAATCCCATTCCGGCGGTTCGCAAGGCCGCAGGAAATCGCCGACGCCATTCTGTTCTTCGCCAGTTCCCGTTCCGACTATATTACGGGCCAGGTGATGAGCGTGAGCGGCGGGCTCACATTCGCAGGTTAGTGAGGTGGCGTTGCGGCCTTGAGCAGGGATTGCGGAAAAAAGGAAGTATTTTGGCCCAGACTTGCCTTCGCTTTTTTCAGCTCGTTGCGCGCAATAACCCGAAGGTGAACCTCATCAGGCCCATCGATAAAGCGCAGCGCACGACCCCACGTCCACAAATAAGCCAGCGGTGTATGGTCGGAGAGGCCCATGGCTCCGAACACTTGCATGGCGCGATCGACGACGCGCATCTGCAGCTGGGCTGCAACGATTTTGATCGCCGACACATCGACCCGCGCGGCCTTGTTGCCATGTGTGTCCATCAGCCAAGCCGCGTGCAAACAGAGAAGGCGCGCTTGATCAATCTCAATCCGTGAGCGCGCAATTTCGTCCTGGATGTTTGCGTACTCGGCGAGCGTCTTACCGAAAGTAGAGCGCTCTAACACTCGCTCCCGCATCAGCTCCAATGCGAGTTCGCACTGGCCAATTGTGCGCATGCAATGGTGAATTCGCCCGGGACCCAAGCGGGCCTGCGCAATTGCGAAACCTTGTCCCTGCTCTCCTAGTAGATTACTTGCGGGTACGCGAACATTACGAAAGACCACTTCGCAATGGCCTTCCGGCGCATGGTGATGCATAATTGGTATATTGCGCACAATTTGGAAGCCAGGCGCGTCTATAGGCACGATGATGAAACTTTGTCGGTTATGCACAGGAGTTGATTCGCGATCGTCTGTAA
>JBIODP010000343.1:0-2831 GCA_044445195.1 Burkholderiales bacterium
GCCCTTTGCGGCGCTGCGCCGAGCTGGCGGCAAGTCTGGCCGATGCTCTTGGCAACGTATCGCCAGTCTTTGATGCGCGGTTGGCTGAGATGCATTTCGGAAACTGGGAATTGCGTGCGTGGGACGCTATCCCCCGCTCTGAAATTGATGCCTGGGCCAACGACCCGGTTGCGTACCGGCCTGGAGACGGTGAGAATGTCATGCAGATGGCGCAACGCGTCCGCGCATTTCGCGACGAATTATTGGCGCTTCAGCAGGATTGCATCGTGATTTGCCATGCCGGACCGATCCGGCTGTTACTGGCTTGTCAGCATGGTGAATCGCTGCTTGAAATGGCGCTGCATGCAGCGCAAACCCGCCACCATATCGCTTATGGCGAAATGATTATTCTGGATTTCTTCACGTAGCGCCATCAATAATATAACTTGATCGCCTGCATGGAACGCGAATAGCTATGATGAATCTGTTCGTCGCAATAGCGGTGAATGCTGCCGACAGGACAACTGACCCGCGCCAGACAGGTTGCCTTGCAGAGCGACCCGACTTGCTTGCGGTAATCGATGCATTTCCCCAAATCGAATTGGCCCCCGTTCATGGCTCCGGCGGGGCAAGCTGCGATGCAAACCTTGTCATCACAGGTTGCGCAGGCAGACTCGCTTTCAATCGGCCTGGTCGGCTCAAACTCGGTATCGGCTACCAACACTGCGCGGTATGCAAACCAGCTTCCCCACTCGCGATCGATACCCACCTTGAAGGGCGTGGCATGATGCCATCCCGCCAGTTGACCAAGTCGTTGCAGGTCGATCTTGCCGTCCCCGGGATAGATGATTTCATAAGCATTTTGTTCCTGGTACTGAACAAACCACTGCCTCATAGTCTGTATCGTAAAATCATCGATGGGATCTTCCGACGCAATGCCCGATGCCTTGACGGATTGCCATAGTTTTCTGCCGGCGTGGGCGACCAGAATCAGTTGGCGACAGGCACTGCCGGAAGGGCAACTTGCCCGGACCGATGCGGCAATGTCAGCGGGCAGGTCATCGATATTGAAAATAGCCTGGCGGTTCAGGCCCGCATTATTGAGCGGGGCATGGTCGAAAATCTGAAAGTCTCCCTGAATCGTGCGTTGACCGGCGCTCATGGACGCACCTTGATTTGCTCATTGCGGTTCTTACGAACTTGTTCCAATTTTTCGCACAAATCCGCGGCGCCGTCAATCATGCGCGGACCGGCTCTATTCATCAGGTCTCCATCGACCAGAAACAGGTTGCCGCGCCGCACAGCAGTCAGCGTCGGATAACGCTTCCACATATTGACACCCCCATCGGACGGATTTTTTTCCGCCGTGCCTACGATCGCTTCCGGGTCTTCCTGCAACACCGCTTCGATACCGACATTTGGAGCGGTCGCCTTCATGCTAGCAAAAATGTTGGCGCCGCCGCACAACCTGATCGCATCGCTGACGATATGCTGACCGTTGAGCGTAAAAAGCGGCTTGTCCCACACTTGATAGAATAGACGCACCGGTGGACGGTTTGCGTATTGCGCGGTCAGCGCATCCAGCTTCCGTTGCAAGCCGGCTGCTGCCTTCTGCGCCCCCTTGTCGGTGCCCATCAGTTTTCCGAGACGGATCAGGCTACCCGGAATGTCTGCCAGCTTGCGCGGTTCGCTATAAAACATCGGAATTCCCAGCTTCCGCAATTGCTCAACTTGCTTATCTGAACTGCCATGCCACCACACAACGAACAGGTCTGGCTTCATGGCAATCACGCGTTCTATATCGATCTCGTTGTTATCGCCGATTCTTGGAAGCTGCTTGGCTGCTTCAGGGTAATCGCTATAACTGACTACCCCCACGATACGGTTGCCGCCGCCAGCGGCGAATAACAGTTCGGTGATATGCGGCGACATGGAAATAATGCGTTGCGCAGGTCGTTGCAGCAATACCGTGTCGCCATTGTCATCCAGAACGCTGATCGCTGCAGCAGCCTGGTTGGCAACCCAAAAAAACAGCACAATAATTGGCGCAATCAAGCGGTTCAGCACGCGCCCCCCTTGAGCACCAGCGGCAAGCCTGCCGCGATCAGTACCGCACGATCGCAACGACGGGCCGCCTCTTGATTCAGGCGTCCGGCCTCATCGGCGAAGCAACGCGAAACGGCGCCGTAAGGCACCACGCCCATGCCGACTTCATTCGATACTAACACCACATCGCCGCTCACTTGCTCCAATGCCTGCAAAAACCTGCTGCGTTGTTCGTGAAATAGCTGCGGTAGCGGGATAACCCCGACGTCCGGGAAAGATGCCTCCGCTGGAAACAGCAAATTCGACAGCCACAGCGTCAGGCAATCGACCAGAACCACACGATCAGGCGAGCACCAGTCCAGCACGGCTCCCCCCAAGGCAAGCGGTTCTTCGACCGTGACCCACGGCGCCGGACGCCGCTGTTTATGGTGGTCTATGCGGGCCTGCATTTCCGCATCCGTCGCGTGCCCCGTGGCAATATAAATTACCTCCTTGCCGGAAGCGGTAGCGAGGCTTTCCGCATAGGCGCTCTTGCCGGAACGGGCGCCTCCCAATATCAGGATACGCGTCATAGTGGACACCTCCTCGTCAATAATTCCGTTTCCTGCGCAGGAACAAAAATGGTTCGCTTTCCATGTTCTATCGCATCGATCGGGTGCCCCAGAAAACGGCTCAATATCGGCGCCTGCATCATGTCCGCCACCGCCCCCGCCTGCCATTGGCCGTCTCCCATCAGCAGCAATGCATGGCTGGCGACGCTATGCGCAAGATTCAAGTCATGCCCGACCATGACTGCGGTCTTGCCC
>JBIODP010000344.1:0-2819 GCA_044445195.1 Burkholderiales bacterium
ACTTTGGAGCCCGGAAAGATGTCTCGACTTTTATCGACATGATGGTCGTCGAACACAGCTTTAAGCATGATGAACTCGAAGCCATTTTTAAAGAGGTCCATTACATCGAACCGGCAATACAGTTGATCAAACCGGCTCCTGGCGGCCAACCCAAAAACTGGCAGGCCTACCGCGCCCGGTTCGTCGAACCGGTCCGTATCGCTGCCGGGGTCGCGTTCTGGAATAGCAACCAAGATACGCTCGCGCGCGCAGAAAAAGAATATGGCGTGCCGCCTGAAATCATCGTCGGCATTCTCGGCATCGAAAGCATGTTCGGACGCCATGCAGGTGACTTTCGGGTAATGGATGTGCTCGCAACGCTTGCTTTCGCTTACCCGGATACGCCAACACGTGCGGCCCGCATGGTGTATTTTCGGAGCGAACTGGAAAATGCCTTGTTGTTTGCATTAGAATCCGACATCGATCCGCTCACCCTGCGCGGCTCTTACGCCGGGGCAATCGGCATGTGCCAATTCATGCCATCCAGTATTCGCCATTATGCGGTCGACTATGACGGCGACGGTGTCATCGACCTCACCAATTCACCGGCCGACGCGATTGGCAGCGTCGCCAATTTTCTGGTGCAGCACGGTTGGCGGCGCGGCGAACCCCTGGTTTTCCCCGCAACGGTATCCGCCGGCTTGGACAGCGGCAAACCGAATAACTGGCAATCTTTCATCGGCCAGGGTCTCGAAGCCAAATTCAAGTTGGATGACCTGAAAACCGCCGGCGTAGTCCCTGCCGTAGAACCGCCGCAGGATATGCTGTTCGGTTTGGTGGACTTGCAAAACGGCGCCGCCCCCACTGAATATTGGCTGGGCGCAACCAATTTCTTTGCGATAACGCAATACAACCGCAGCTATTATTATGCGATGTCGATCGTCGATTTTGGCAAAGCCGTCCGCAGCGCGCGGAATGGACCCTCAGGCCCATCAGCCTCGTCAACCAGATAAGGCTGTGCGAGCGCCGTGCAACACGGTCATATCAACCTGCACCGTCTCGTTATTGCTGGTTACCCAAATTTGACCATCCTGCACCGTGCATTGCAATTGCATGCTGCGCTGCGCGAATGCCGCTAACGCCTGACTGATGGATGGTGCCAGATTGATAACTGTCAGGTTTTTGGCGCGCTCGACACGGTTGCCGATCTGGTTCCACCAGATGTTGCTGTTGTTGCTATAGCTGTAGACAATCACGCGGGCGGAACGTCCGCAGGCTTTCAGTATCCGTTTTTCGTCCGGCTGTCCAACCTCGATCCATAACTCGATCGCACCGGTCAAATCCTTCTGCCACAAGTCCGGCTCGTCATCGGCACTCAATCCTTTGCCAAATACCAACGCTTCATGGGCGTGAATAATAAAAGCCAACACGCGCATCATCATGCGCTCATCGGTTTCAGACGGGTGGCGGGCAATCGTCAGCGCATGGTCCTGGTAATAATGTCTGTCCATATCTGCAATTTGCAGATCGGCTTTAAATATAGTTGCTTTGATCGCCATATAGATTCGTTTGCTTTCGGTCGGGATGTGAAGCATAGCGGATTTCCAGCTTGGTAGTACAATGTCTTTCCCGCTACTCCGGCAACCAGCGCTACCGTACCACAACATGATCGCTTCCACGCCTTACTCCGTCGAAATCATTGCCGCAACCCAGGCATGGGTCGATAAAGCAGTGATCGGCCTGAACCTGTGCCCGTTTGCCAAAGCGGTTCAGGTTAAAAATCAAATTCGCTATGCCGTCAGCGACGCTTCGGACACCACTGCATTACTGCTGGATTTAATCGATGAGCTGCAAATGCTGGCGGCATCGGACCCGGATAACCTGGAAACCACTTTATTGATTCACCCCGATGCGCTGACCGATTTTATGGACTTCAACGATTTTCTTGAGGTGGCGGACGCTGCGCTCGATGAACTTGGGCTCAGCGGATTTCTCCAGATAGCCAGTTTTCACCCCGACTATCAATTTGCCGGTTCCGCTCCCGACGATATTGAAAACTATACCAACCGCTCGCCTTTCCCTACGCTGCACCTGCTGCGCGAAGACAGTATCGAACGCGCGGTTGCCGCCTTTCCCGATGCATCCGACATTTACGAAAAGAATCTGGCAACGCTGCGCGTATTGGGACATGCCGGTTGGCAGCGCTTGAATATTATGCGTTCGCCAATAGATAAATAAATGCGATTGCCGGAATGAAGACGTAAAAGCAACAGTAATGGTCATAATTCCCTATATTTATGTTGCAGTTTTGGAATTTTCTCATTATATTTCTCTGGTACAATACGTGTATTAATGCAACATCGACTTGCATAAATGGTGTAAGCAATACCCTAAAGTTGATTATTTATGCAAGGACATTACCGCAATTTGTGTTTGTAAGTAACTATTTAAGCAAGTTTACTTGTACAATCAATTACTTGTAACACGACATTTTCTGGATAACAACCGAGTTAAATAAAACCATGAATAGTTCAAGACTCACCGACCAGCTCGCTTATGACCCCAACAATCTGTTGGATGCGTTAATCGAAAAACTCAGCCTCAAGAACGATGCCGCATTGTCGCGCTCGCTTGAGGTTGCGCCTCCCGTCATCAGCAAGATTCGCCATCGCCGATTGCCTGTTGGGGCTTCCCTGTTGATACGCATGCATGAAGTCAGTGACTTGAGCATCAAGGATCTGCGCATCCTGATGGGGGATCGTCGCGATAAATTTCGTATCAGCGACAAGCAATTCAAACCCAAAGATGACATTTCAACGGAAGTGGCAGCGGGGTAAGAT
>JBIODP010000345.1:0-2806 GCA_044445195.1 Burkholderiales bacterium
CAACAGGAGATCGAGGGCGTAATAGTGCACGGCTATAAAAGCTCTCGCAAACTTTGGCGAATCATTGGAGTGGCAAACGGCATCAACAGAATTTTGCGCGAAATTCGACCAGACATAGTAGTCGCACATAGTTCGTTTCCCGGATTCTATACAAGGTATCGGCGTCGCCATTGGCCAATCATATATTGCGCACATGGATGGTCATTTTCACAGTCCGAGAACCCAGTTAAGAAACTCCTCTACAAAAAAATGGAGCAATTTCTGGCAGCCCGAACTGCCGCGATTGTCAATGTCTCCGCATTCGAGCGAGAGCAGGCCATAAAATTCGGAATATCACCCGACATTCAGTACACTATTTTGAATGGTTTGCCTGACACGCGGTGCGATGTTCCACTGCGCTTTGTAGTGGATCGTTCTCACATTAATTTTGGCTTTATCGGACGGATAGATCCAAAAAAGGGGATGGACCGTTTGTTGCGTGCCTTTCAGGATATTCGTTTAAATAAAGTCAAGCTATGGATAATTGGAGGCCGCGCCGATGCCATGAAGGATGTCCTTGTTGTGACGGAGAATATTCAGTTTATCGATTGGATTCCGAATTTCGAAATTGATAGTCACATTCGACAACTCGATGCCTTGATCGTGCCATCTCGCTGGGAAGCGTTTTCGCTGGTAGCCTTGGAAGCCATGCGCGCAGCGCGCGCCGTAATCGCAAACCGCACCGGCGGCATTCAGGAACTTGTCCTAGAAGGAGAAAATGGCATATTCGTCAACATGGATGACCTAGAAGAAACGCGTTCGATATTGCTGTCCGTGACAAAAAAGCAGCTCAGCGATTTGGGCCGCGAGGGTAGAAAGTTATTCGAGGCGAAATTCACGTGGGCTAGCTGTTATGATAATTGGAGCAACTTAATAATCCGAATAGCATCGAATGCCCGCTGCAGAAATTCACCAATCGATTTGGCAAAGTCGTATGATTTCTGAGTTGGTGTATTGCGCATTTAGCCCGAAGAAGAGGTCGAAATAAATTCGCTTCATTTTACGTTAATGCCCGCGCCCGGCTTCGCCATGTCGTCAAGAAATCCTCTACCGCATGATTTTCAATGGCTTGGCGAATCATGGTCATTAAATTTTGATAGAATGCTAAATTATGCCAAGTTAGCAGCATCGACCCAATGATCTCGCCCGCCTTGATGACGTGGTGCAGATAGGCGCGGCTGAATTGCCGGCAGGCAGGGCAGCCGCAATCGGCGTCTAAGGGCAATGGGTCATCCGCGTGCCGCGCGTTTTTGAGATTGAGTGGCCCGTTCCAGGTAAAGGCCTGTCCATTGCGGCCGGAGCGTGTGGGCAGCACGCAGTCGAACATGTCCACGCCGCGCAGCACTGCGCCGACAATATCATCTGGTTTGCCAACGCCCATTAAGTAACGCGGATGATCCGGTGGCAGAAGCGGCAGCGTGGCATCGAGTGTATCGAACATGGCCGCTTGCCCCTCGCCGACTGCCAATCCGCCGACGGCATAGCCGTCGAAGCCAATCTCCTGCAGCGCCGCCGCCGAACGCTCCCGTAATGGCGGATAGACGCCGCCTTGGACGATCCCAAAACAGGCACGACTCGGCTGACTACCAAACGCAAATTTGGATCGTTTAGCCCAGCGCATGGATAGGGCCAGTGATTTTTCAATCTCAGCTTCACTGGCGCCAAAAACAGGACATTCATCCAATACCATATGGATGTCGGACCCTAATAAGCGCTGGATTTCCATGGCCCGTTCCGGTGAGAGGAATTCCGTATGGCCATCGATATGCGATTGGAATCGCACGCCCTCCTCCGTGATCTTTCGTAAAGAGGAAAGTGACATGACTTGAAAGCCGCCCGAATCCGTAAGTATGGGCCTTCCCCAATCCATGAACTTGTGCAGGCCACCCAATCGCGCCACCCGCTCTGCGCCAGGCCGCAACATCAGATGATAGGTATTGCCAAGAATGATGTCGGCACCGGTTTCGCGCACGCTTTGTGGCAGCATGGCTTTTACGGTCCCGGCCGTACCGACTGGCATGAATGCGGGCGTACGGATATCGCCCCGCGGCGTATGCAGAATGCCGGTGCGCGCCGCCCCGTCAGTCGCCAAGAGTTCAAAACGAATTTTACTCATCTGGATCGCATTAGCAGACAGGCATCGCCATAGGAATAGAATCGATACTTGTGCGCAATTGCATCCGCATATGCGCGCTGCATGGTCTCCAATCCTATGAATGCACAGACCAGCATGAACAATGTGGAGCGTGGCAAATGGAAATTTGTGATCAGCGCGTCCACAGTTTTGAATCGGTAACCGGGCGTGATGAAGATATTGGTACTACCGATAAAGGGATGGATTGTCCCATCCACAGTGCTGGTACTCTCCAAGGTTCTCAGCGAAGTCGTGCCGACTGCAACGACGCGACCGCCGGCGGCCCGCGCGGCATTGAGGCGTGCGGCCGTGTCTTCGCTTACGACCGCATGTTCGGCGTGCATGATATGTTGGCTGGTATCCGCCGCGCTGACCGGCAGGAAGGTACCTGCCCCGACATGCAAGGTAAGGTCGGCCCGGCTGATCCCTCTTGTAGCGAGCTGCTCCAACAAATTTTGAGTGAAATGAAGCCCGGCCGTCGGGGCAGCAACAGAGCCTTCCTCCCGGGCGTAGATGGTTTGATAATCGGAAAAATCGCGCGCGTCTGGCGGGCGCAACTTGGCAATGTAGGGCGGCAGCGGCATGGTCCCCACGGCTGCGATCGCCTGGTCCAGCGTGGCGCCAGCCCTATTG
>JBIODP010000346.1:0-2796 GCA_044445195.1 Burkholderiales bacterium
ATACGGATGACGCGCGGTAAGGATGGACTCAATGACTGAATAGCCGAATGCATCGCTGCGCGATTGCGGCAAGAAGGACCGTTCGCGGGCCAAATTTGCCAAAGACCAATCGGCCAGAGCCCGGCCTTGCAGCTCGATAGTGCCAGCGTCGGGCCGGCGCAAGCCGGCGAGCGTACGCAACAACGTGCTCTTGCCGGCGCCGTTGCGGCCGATCACGCACCAGCATTGACCGGACTCGATCTGCCAATTCAGCCCATCGACCAAGATCCGGCCACCCACCTGAAGCCGTAAATTGTGTATGCGCATCATGTCATCTGCGCCGCAGTTGATGTAATTGAATGAGGAACACCGGCACGCCGATCAGGGCGGTAATGACCCCCACTGGTAATTGCTGCGGCGCCAGAATGCAGCGCGCAACGGTATCGGCCAACACCAGAAAGGCGCCGCCCACCAAGGTTGCCGAAGGCAGCAGCAACCGGTGGTCCGGACCCAGTGCAAATCGGCAAGCATGCGGCACAATCAATCCGACAAAGCCGATACTGCCTGCTGTGCTGACCGCGCTCGCCGTCAGCACTGCAGCACACAGGAATAGACCCTGTCTGAGCAGGCCGGTATGCACGCCGAGCGTCGCCGCGATGTCGGCATGCAGAGCCAGCACGTTGATCGCGCGCGCAGCTCGCAACGCAAATACCAATGCCGCCGCCAATACCAAAAACGGCAACCAGCGTAACTGGGCGCCCGACAAGTCGCCGATCAGCCAAAATACCATGCCGCGCAAGCTGCTATCCGGCGCAATCGACAACATCAACGTCACCAGCGCGCCGCACCCGGAAGCAATAATTACCCCGGTCAGCAGCAACAGCGACGTATTACCCTCTGTTACCCCGCCGCGCAAATCGCGATAGGCCAGCAGGAACAACAGCAAGGCCACTGAAATCGCACCGGCAAAGGCGGCGATATCGATGGCCCACATCGCTGACCAGAATATCATCGCAGCCAGCGCGCCGACTGCCGCGCCGCCGGATACGCCCAACACGTAGGGGTCAGCCAGCGGATTGCGCAATAATGCCTGCATCATGACGCCCGCCAGCGCCAATGTGCTGCCGGTGACAAAAGCCGCCAACGCGCGTTCCAGGCGCAGTTGCAGCAAGGTGGCCGCCATACTGGACGGCGCACCTTGCAACAGTTCGCGCAGGCCGGACAGCAGATCGTGCGGCGACAGCGGTACCGACCCGACCGCACCAGCGCCCAACATGCACAGCAAGGCAAGCAAGGCCAAGGCGGACAGCACCACCCCTGCGCGGCGGCGGGCGCTGGTCTGGAGCTGCGATGAGGCACCGGATTTCATGGTCGCAGAATGCCTCCGTCGGCCTTATTTATAACCATAACGCAAGCCGACAAATAAATTCGAACCTGGTGTCGTGTAACCATAAGCCAGTTCGTAGTCCTTGTTCAAGAGATTATTCCAACGCGCAAGCAAGGTCCATTCTGCGCCTAGTTCAATGCTGGCATGGAGATTGAGCAGGCCGTAACCGCCCAGCACCACCGTATTCGCCGGATCGTCATAGCGCTTCCCGGAAAACACGCTGTCTACGCCGGCCTGGACTTTACCGCCCCGGTAGTCCACGCCGATGCTTCCGTGTTGCCTGGCGCGGCGCGGCAAAAGCGTGTCGGTAGTTTCATCGCGCGGGTCTTGAATGTCGAGCGATCCATGCAACGCGAAGCTGCCCAGCCTGGTGCTCCCGCCAAGAGATAAACCGCTCAACACAGCCTTATCGACATTGATGGCGCACATACAGCTCGAATCGTACTCGATCAGATCGGTGATGCGGTTGCGGTAGTACACGACGCTTGCACGCGACTTGCCGTCGTCATAGTACAGCCCGGCTTCCGCATTCTTGCCTTTCTCCGGATTGAGCAAGGAATTACCGTAGTACGGGTAATACAACTCGTTGAAGGTCGGCGCGCGAAAGCTCGACCCAAGGCTGGCATTGACGCGCAACGCATTGGTCAAATGATAGCCATATGCCAGATTGCCGGTGGTCTGCGACCCGTATTGGCGGCTATCGTCGTCGCGAACGCTGACTGCGGCGAGCTGATTGCCGCTCTTCCACTGGTACAAGGCGGCAATCGAATTGGTATTACGCTCGCCGGATACGCCGGCATCGGTGTCGACTTTCTCTTCGCGGCGTTCCGCAATCAATTGCAGCGAATTGTCCCCAAGCGCAAAATCGTTTTGCCAACTGAAATGCGTTTGCGTGGTGTCGAATGTATTATTTGGCGTCTCTCCATAGGCAAGCCAATTCGGCCCATTGGTGGACCAGAATTTATCTTCGGATTGCGCCACCTGCAGCAAACTGGTCCACCCTGAAGAAAGCCGGTCGCGCGAATACAGTGTGGTGCTATGCAGATTTTCAATATCATGATCGTCATAGCCGGGGCCATCGTCGAATTGCGCGCTGTTGCGGCTTTGCAGGAAGCTGAGTCCCAGCACATGTCCTGCGGCCACATCCATGCTCAATTGACCGCTCACGCTATCCTTGTCGTAACCGTCATTGCCGGGCTTGTATACGCCGAACGGCGCGCTCGGCGTGGTGGCCGGGAAACCGTTCGATTCATCGCGCGCAGCGTTAAGCGCATAGTGGATTTTGTTATCGCCAGTACCGACGCCCGCCACACTGGCATCGACGGTGCGGGTATCGTATGCGCCATAGCCGACCATGACGCTGGCATGCGGCGCGCCCTCGCCCTGCTTGGTAAATATTTGCACCACGCCGCCCATGGCATCGGCGCGGC
>JBIODP010000347.1:0-2791 GCA_044445195.1 Burkholderiales bacterium
CTTCGGAGCCGCCCACCAGCATCAGGTTGACCGCACCTTCGCGAATTCTGCGGAAAGCCTCGCCGATAGCCACGGCTGAAGAAGCGCACGCCACCGTGCTGGTAATGCATGGCCCGCCCAATCCCAACTGCATGGCAATATGCGATGCGGCCGAATTGTTCATGGCCAAAACGACCGACAGGGGGGAAACCTTCTCTTTGTTTTCGAAATAGAGCGTTTGATAGCCGCGCTCGATCGTCAGCGAACCGCCTGAACCGGTTCCCCAACTTACACCGTAATCATCCCTATCGCAGTGTTTGGCCAGTCCGCTGTCCTGCCAGGCAGAAAAGGCGGACGCCACCGCAAAATGGCTGAACCGATCCATCGCATTTGCCAGCGGCGGGCCAAGCGCCGCAATCGGGTCAAAGTGGCTGCATGCAACCAGCGGCAATGCCAAAGGACGAGGACTGTTACTCAGGGGGTGATAACGAACTGCGGATTCGCCAAGCATGATGCGGCGGAAGAAATCCTCCACATCGCCCTCCCCATAAGGATTGATCAGACCTAGACCGGTGATCGCTACACGACGTTTATTCACAAAAAATAATTTATTTTGTTACTTGCTGGCTTCTGATATTTTTTAATTGCTCGAGCAATTCACCAACTGTCTTGGGTGGCGGAAGATCTGTAGGTACCGATATTCCGGTCTTGTCCTCGAACTCGAATAATAATTCGACCTGCATAAGAGAATCTATGCCCAACTCGGTTAAAGTGGCTTCAGGAACGATCTTGGCTACCGTAGCGGCATCGATCCTGTTTTTCAGAAAATCCCGTATCAGTGCGAGATCATCCATATCGTTATCAACTTGCATAGATAAAAACTCCAGTGTTTTATTGAATTTTTGTGTACTCAGAAAAAATTTGTGCGATTGGGCGCATGATACTACATCGGCAGCAACAGCACATTACTGCTGCTGTTGCCCATCTATTTCGACAGGCACCCGGCTTTGACGGGACGAAAAAGATGACTGGGTCAGAGACAGAAACGCTGCACACATACCCAACATGACCCCTGCGAACATGTCGACTGCCACATGCTGTTTGGTCGCCAGTGTCGAGTATGCGATGCCAGCACACCATGCCCAGTTTAATACACGAAAGATGCGCGGGGCGCCCACCTCAAACAATTGACGATTGAGCCACATTGCAGAAAAGACCGCCGTAGCCACATGGAGCGAAGGGCAGGCATTGCCGGCGGCATCTACGCCTTTGAGAATGGAAAACCCATAGCCCTGCTCCCAATCGATGTTTGCAGAAGGAACCGCTGTAGGCCAGAGAAGGAAACAGCTCAAACCGGCCACGCATAATCCTCCCACAGCCCAACCGTAATAGATCAATTCGCCGCGGGTCGCTTGCAGCGCCGGGGGCAAGGATACATACAGCCACAGTGACGCATACAAAAACAATGTGGCCGGCTTGAACCCGACGGCGATATCCAGCGCTGTCACAGGCATTACCGTCACCGGAAAAACCGGATTATTCAAAAGATAAAAATAGCCCGTAAAAAAGGCCGACATAAAAAGTGTAATGCCGAAAGTTTTAAGAAATAAATGGCTCTTCATTCTTGTCAAGACTTGAAGGTGCCATGGAATGATCTGGCGGGAGGATATTTTCATGCTGGAGACAACATATTTATCAATGGCATTAGTGGCAAACAAGCATCGCTATATAGCATATTATCATCGAAATAATCCAGATGCTGATGGCAGGCGCTTCAATCAAGACATATCGGGACGCTGACGTTGCTGCGATAATGCCCGTTGGGCTAGAATGAAACGTTATAATTTCCGTCATCGTGCTGGCTATTCAGCCTCGCTTCATGTCAACTTAATAATGGAAATGCATTCCAACACACCTCCACCTGTAGCACCTGGCGAGGGCAGCCAAACTGCTGCAAAGCATTTTCGGTTACCGTTGTGGCTTGCCACTCCGGCGCTGCAACTGAGCGCGGGGTTGCATTTCATTTGCGCTGTACTGACTGCGCTGGACCCCGCCATCTGGAAGTGGACGCTGGGTGCGATAATAGCAAATCATGTCCTGATCCTGGCGACGGTGGTCATGTGGCCTCGCAGCCGCCTGCTCGGGCCGAACATGATTCGCCTTCCCGCAGCGGCCGCACTGCGCGGGGAAGTGGCGCTCACCTTTGACGACGGACCCGATCCCATCGTTACGCCCCAGGTGCTCGATCTGCTCGATCGATACGGAGCCAAAGCCAGCTTCTTCTGCATCGCCGACAAAGCCATCGCACATCCGGAATTGACTCGTGAAATCATTCGTCGCGGCCACAGTGTGGAAAACCACACCAACAGCCACCCTCATACATTTCCATTTTTCGGGCCGAATGCAATGCACCGCGAGATCGACTTGGCCCAAAACGCAATCTACGCGACCACCGGCATTGCTCCAATATTCTTTCGCGCACCGATGGGCTTCCGCAATCCCTTCCTCGCGCCGGTGGTCGAGCGCGCGGGACTGCGTTACGTCAACTGGACGCGGCGCGGTTTCGATACCTTTGCAAAATCTGCGGAGCCGGTTCTTAAAAGACTGCAACGCGGCCTTGCGGCCGGCGACATATTGCTGCTGCACGATAGTTGCTCGATCCGTCCACATGGCGGCTCGCCGGTCATTCTGGAGGTATTGCCGCGCCTGCTTGAACATCTCCAAATCCTCAATCTGAGATCCGTTGCACTGCATTCTGCCTGCGGCCATGCCGGCAAACTTTGATTCCATCATTGATGCCGCCAGCCTACCC
>JBIODP010000348.1:0-2766 GCA_044445195.1 Burkholderiales bacterium
GCTCAGTGCAGGTCGGACAGCGGGTTGCGGCCGGCACGCCGCTGCTGTCTGTCGTGCCGCTTAATGCGTTGTGGGTAGATGCCAATTTCAAGGAAGTTCAGGTTGCCAGGATGCGGATCGGCCAGCCTGTGATGTTGCATTCCGACATTTACGGCTCCAACGTCGCCTATCGCGGCAAAGTGCTCGGCCTGGCAGCGGGGACCGGCGCAGCCTTCGCACTGCTGCCTTCGCAAAATGCCAACGGGAACTGGATCAAGATCGTGCAGCGCATTCCGGTGCGGATTGCGCTCGACCCGGCAGAACTTGAGGCCCATCCGCTACGCATTGGTTTATCTATGCAGATCAAAGTTGATATTGCCGACGATAGCGGCACTTCCCTGACGATGAAAGGCCTCGGTCGTACTGCCCCTGCTTATAAAACAACGGTGTTCGACACTGCCGGTCAGGAAGCCGACGCGCTGATTGCGCGCATCATCGCCGACAATAGCGGCAAAGCCGTAACCGGCAAAACGGACTGATCGTTGGCGCAGCTTGAATTGGCCTTGCCCGACCGGACCAGTGAACGATGCCTTTGCGGCAGGTTGCAGATTTACAACGGCAAGCGCTGTATTGCCTGGTTGTTTGAAACGGGACAAAATTCAATTGATCGGATAATGTCGACAACATAATATCTATTTGACAGCATCTCAACGAGCAAAGACTCATAAATGAGACATATAAAAATTGCGGTGTTTTTGTTGTGTTCGACAGGTGCGATGTTAGTCTCCGGGTGCGGAGGAGGAGCGGCGTCTGCAATGATCGCCGGCACTGTTACCGGCTTGTCCGAAAATACCAGCGTGGATTTGCTCAATAACGGTACCGACGAAATCAGCGTTAAGGCAAACGGCAGCTTTGTATTTGGCGGACAGTTTACAGCCGGCTCAACCTACAATGTTACCGTTGCCACCAATCCGGCCGGTGAAGCCTGCACGGTAGAAAACGGATCGGGCAAAGTTGGACAAATTTCCGAAGACGTCTCGAATATTCTGGTTACTTGCGTTCCCATAAAAACAAAATAGGAGTGAGAAATTGACACCGGATTTTCTTCTCTGTTCGCATACTTCATTAGAATACGCACATGAATTCTCTTGATCGCCCCCCTGTACAGCCTTTGCAAGGGAAATCGCTTGTGCTCGGCACCATAGCGCTTTCGCTGGCCGTTTTCATGAATGTGCTCGACTCGTCGATTGCCAATGTGTCGATACCGGCGATATCCGGCGACATGGGAGTTTCGCCGCAGCAAGGAACCTGGGTCATCACCTCTTTTGCGGTGGCCAATGCCATTTCCATCCCGCTGACCGGGTGGCTGACCATGCGCATCGGCCAGGTACGGTTATTCACTGCATCCATCCTGTTGTTCGTCATGTCGTCATGGCTGTGCGGCATGGCGCCCAACATTCAAATGCTGATCGCCGCCCGCGTGCTGCAAGGGGCGGTGGCCGGGCCGATGATCCCGTTATCGCAAGCGCTGCTGCTATCGAGTTATCAGCCGGCGAAAAGCGGGATGGCGCTGGCTTTCTGGGGGATGACGACGCTGGTCGCGCCGATTATGGGCCCCTTGCTGGGCGGCTGGATATCCGACAATTATTCATGGCCATGGATTTTTTACATCAATATTCCGATCGGCATTTTTACCGCCTGGGCTACCTGGTCTATCTATCGCAAGCGCGAAACCGGTATTGTCCGCCGGCCGATCGACAAGATCGGGTTGGCCTTGCTGGTGCTATGGGTCGGCTCTCTGCAAATCATGCTCGACAAGGGCAAGGATCTGGACTGGTTCAATTCCAGCGATATCATTTTGCTGGGATCGATTGCTCTGGTGTGTTTTATTTTTTTCATCATATGGGAATGGGGAGACGCCCATCCGGTAGTCGATTTGTCGCTATTCAAGAGGCGCAGCTTTAGCGGCGGGGTGATTGCCATATCGGTAGGTTTCGGCCTGGTTTTCGGCAGCTTGGTGATTTTGCCCTTGTGGCTGCAAACGCAACTCGGCTACACAGCCACCGAGGCCGGCAAGGTGATGGCGCCGGTCGGCTTCTTCGCCATCATCCTGTCGCCGATAGTCGGCAAGTTCATGCCCAAAATCGATACGCGATTAATTGCCACTGCCGGCTTCATCATTTTTGCGATTGCATTCTACATGCGCTCCCTGTATACGGTTGAGGTCGATACGCTCGCGCTGATGATACCGACCGTGATTCAAGGCGCCGCGATGGCGATGTTTTTTATACCGCTAACCTCGATAATCCTGTCCGGACTGCCACCTGACAAAATCCCCGCTGCGGCAGGCTTGTCCAACTTTGTGCGCATCATGTGCGCCGGCATGGGAACCTCGATTACCTCGACACTATGGGAAAATCGCGCCACGCTGCATCATGCGCAGCTGGCGGAGCATACCGGTTCGCAAAATCCGGCTTTCGGTCAATCTGTGCATGCATTGATGGGTCAGGGAATGTCTGAGCAAAGCGCGTGGGCAGCGATTGATCGAACCATGAGTATACAAGCCAGCACCTCTGCGGCGACCGATATCTTCTGGATATCGTCAGTTCTGTTTCTGGGCTTGATTGCACTGGTGTGGATAACAAAACCAAGTAAATCCGGTGTGCCGGTCGATGCAGGCGGCGCGCATTAACGGAGGCTTCCACACTGCGGCGGCAGTGCGAAAATTTTCTGATAAGGCAAATTTTCCTGCAAACAAAGGATAGTATAATTGTAATATATATAAGC
>JBIODP010000349.1:0-2766 GCA_044445195.1 Burkholderiales bacterium
GGGAAAGACGCTGGATCAGGCAATATCGATCAAGAATACGCAAATAGCGGAAGAGCTGGCGTTGCCGCCGGTGAAGATTCATTGTTCGATCCTGGCGGAAGATGCGATCAAGGCAGCGGTGCTGGACTACAAAACCAAGCACGGCGTCGCGTCCCCCGAAACTGTTTGAATTTCCGGCAGCGGCCGGACCCGGAAAAAGCATGATTACACTGACTGAAAAAGCAGCAAAACATATCAGCCGCTATATGACGCAGCGCGGCAAGGGCGTCGGCTTGCGCTTTGGCGTGCGCACCACCGGTTGCTCCGGCCTCGCCTATAAGCTGGAATACGTGGACGAGAGCGCATCCGAAGACCAGGTATTCGAATCGCATGGGGTCAAGATATTCGTCGATCCGAAAAGCCTGCCCTATATCGACGGAACCGAACTCGATTTCGCCCGCGAAGGCTTGAACGAGGGTTTTAAGTTTAAAAACCCGAACGTAAAGGATGAATGCGGCTGCGGCGAGAGTTTCCGCATCTGAGACGGTTATAATTCGCCATGTGCCACTCAGCGGAATGCTCGTTCTCACTTCGCATGACGAAGAGTGGAACGGGCTTTATTTTTGGTAATTATGCAAAATCATTTCGATCTTTTCCAGCTTCCGCAACATTTTGCACTCGATTTAAGCGCGCTGGACAGCGCCTATCGCAATGTGCAAAGCCAGGTTCACCCGGATAAATTTGCCTCCGCCACCGAAGCGGAAAAGCGCGTGGCGATGCAATGGGCGACCCGGGCCAACGAGGCATATCAAACCCTCAAAAGCCCGCTCAAGCGCGCAACTTACCTGTGCGAATTGCATGGCATCGACCTGCAAACCGAGTCCAACACCGCGATGCCGCGCGCATTCCTGATGCAGCAGATGGAATGGCGCGAAATACTGGAAGATGCCAAGGTCGCCAAAGATGTCGGCGCGCTGGAAAGCCTCGATGCCGAATTGCGCGCTGCCCGCAACGCGGAAGTGGCGCAGATCGGCGCATTGCTGGATGCGGAAGATTTTTCGCAGGCGGCGCAAGCGGTGCGGCAATTGATGTTTTTGGAAAAGGTTGGCGCAGAGATTGCGCAACTGTTCGACTCGATGGAACTCTCTTAACGCTACATGGCGCTTCTTCAAATTTCCGAACCCGGCATGTCTACCGCTCCGCATCAGCACCGGCTGGCGGTTGGCATCGATCTTGGCACCACCAATTCGCTGGTGGCAACCGTGCGCAACAGCATTCCCGAGGTATTGACCGACGAAGACGGCCAGCCGTTGCTGCCGTCAGTGGTGCGCTATCTGACCAACGGTTACGCCAAGGTCGGCTATGCGGCGCAGGAAGCGCAAATCACCGATCCGAAGAACACGATCATCTCGGTCAAGCGTTTCATGGGGCGCGGTTTGAAGGATATCGCCTACTATGAAAATCTGCCTTACGATTTTCTGGATACGCCGGGCATGGTGCGCTTGAAAACCGTGGCCGGCGTAAAAAGCCCGGTCGAGGTGTCGGCGGAAATTCTGGCTACGCTACGGCAACGGGCCGAAGATGCGCTGGGCGATGACATTGTCGGCGCCGTCATCACGGTGCCGGCGTATTTCGACGACGGGCAACGCCAGGCCACCAAAGATGCGGCTAAATTGGCCGGACTGAACGTATTGCGCTTATTGAATGAGCCGACGGCAGCGGCGATTGCCTACGGCCTGGATAATGCGTCCGAAGGCATTTACGCGGTATACGACCTGGGCGGCGGCACTTTCGACATTTCGATTTTGAAACTGACCAAGGGCCTGTTCGAGGTGCTGGCGACCGGCGGCGACTCGGCGCTGGGCGGCGACGATTTCGATCACAGGCTGTTTTGCTGGATTATCGAGCAAGCCAGGCTGGCCCCGCTGTCGGATCAAGATACCAGGCTGTTGATGGTCAAATCAAGGGAAGCCAAGGAGTTGCTTTCATCCAAGAACGAAACGCATGTCGATGCTGCGCTGGATTCCGGCGAGCAAGTGCATTTGAAGCTCACTGCCGCAAAGTTGGCGGAACTGACCGAGAACCTGGTGGCGAAAACCATCACGTCAAGCCGTAAGGCGCTGCGTGACGCCGGTTTAACGGTGGACGATATCAGTGGCGTGGTGCTGGTGGGCGGCGCCACCCGCATGCCGCATTTGCGCAAGGCCGTCGGTAAATTCTTTCAGACCACGCCGCTGGCGAACATCGATCCGGACAAGGTCGTGGCGCTGGGCGCGGCGATTCAGGCCAACGTGCTGGCAGGCAATCGCGCCGCCGGCGACGACTGGTTGTTGCTCGATGTCATTCCGTTGTCGCTAGGCATCGAAACCATGGGCGGCCTGGTGGAAAAAATTATTCCGCGCAACTCGACCATCCCCTGCGCCCGTGCGCAGGAATTTACCACTTTCAAGGACGGCCAGACGGCGATATCGATCCAGATTGTGCAAGGGGAGCGCGAGTTGGTCGACGATTGCCGTTCGCTGGCAAAATTCGAATTGCGCGGCATTCCGCCGATGGCGGCCGGCGCCGCCCGCGTGCGCGTTACCTACCAGGTCGATGCAGACGGCTTGTTGTCGGTGTCGGCCCACGAACTGCGCTCCGGTGTGGAGGCCTCGATTGAAGTCAAGCCGTCTTACGGTTTGGGCGACGATCAGATTGCGCGCATGCTGCAGGATTCTTTCAAGGCGGCGGATGTCGATATGAAATTGCGCAAATTGCGTGAAGAACAGGTCGAGGCCGAGCGCGTCA